>NZ_BAAALF010000005.1:0-32874 GCF_039528135.1 Kitasatospora nipponensis
GTGGGGCCCGCCCGCCTCCCCGCCCGGCGCGGCCAGCGCCAGCAGCCGGGCCAGCACCGCGTCCGCGAGCGCGGCCACCGCGGCCGGCACGTCCGCCACCACCACGGCCGGCACCCCCACCGGTGCGCCCGCCAGCACCGCGACGGCCCCGGCGGCCACCGCCGGGGCCGCGAACCGGTGGCCGTCGGTGCGGGTGCCGGGCAGCGCGACGAAGAGCGAACCGGGCTCGGCGAGCCGGGAGTCGATCACCGCGGGCCGCTCCACCCGCGCCCGCGGGTCGGGCACGTCGTGCAGCGTGCCGCCGACCGCCTCGGCGATCTCCTGCAGCGTCATGGGGACCACGGTGGCTCCGATCGATCGGTGCGCGCCCCGAGCAGGGCTGCGATCAGCTGCGATCATCAGAAGCCACCGCGCCCCGCCGCCCGCGCAGCCACGCCGCAGGCCACGGCCAAAGAACGTCCGGGCGGGCGGCGCGCGCCGCACGCCGCGAGCCCCCGCCGTCAACGCGTCATCGACCGGCCCGCGGTCCCCTGCTGCGGATCGCGCCGCGTCACCCCGAGTCCCGCCGGGCCGCTACCGGCTGCCGCGCTTGGCGTTCACGTAGAGCGGGCTCACGAAGGCCACCAGCCCGATGGCGAAGCCGATCTGGAGCAGGTGGCGGATCCAGTCGATGCCGCTGGTGTGCCGCACGCCGATCCAGCCCGCCACCGCGTTGCCGAGCAGCGCCCCCAGCGCGCCCAGGACGGTGGTCAGCCAGAGCGGGATCGACTGGGGGCCGCGCAGCAGGAGTCGGGCGAGCAGGCCGAGGACCAGGCCGATGATGATGATCCAGATCAACTGGAACACGCTTCCTCCACGGGTGATCGGTTCCCGAGCTTGCCCCAGGCTATGGCGCCCGCCCAGCGGCGGCATCCCGGGGCGTGGAGGGCCCGGTGGCGGGCCGAAAAGGCGGTTCGGGCCGCACCGGGCGGCCGATAGACTGGTGGCAGCCCGTAGCGCCGCCCACCTCCCGGTGACGGTGACGTGCGGGCCTGCCGCATTCCCTACATGAACGGGAGCTTCCCAGGATGGCTCGACACCTGATCACCAGCGCGCTTCCCTATATCAACGGGATCAAGCACCTGGGGAACATGGTGGGGTCCATGCTCCCGGCGGACGTCTACTCCCGCTACCTGCGCCAGCGCGGCCACGAGGTGCTGTACATCTGCGCGACCGACGAGCACGGCACCCCGGCCGAACTGGCCGCCAAGGCCGCCGGGCAGTCGGTGGCGGACTTCTGCGCCGAGCAGCACGACGCGCAGAAGGCGATCTACGACGGCTTCCAGCTCTCCTTCGACTACTTCGGGCGCAGCTCCTCGCAGCAGAACCGCGAGATCACCCAGGAGTTCGCCCGCGAGCTGAAGGCCAACGGCTTCATCGAGGAGCGGGCGATCCGCCAGGTCTACTCGGTGGCCGACGGCCGGTTCCTGCCGGACCGCTACATCGAGGGCACCTGCCCGCACTGCGGCTACGACAAGGCGCGCGGCGACCAGTGCGAGAACTGCACCCGCCTGCTCGACCCGACCGACCTGATCAACCCGCGCTCGGCGGTCAGCGGCAGCACCGAGCTGGAGGTCCGCGAGACCACCCACCTCTTCCTGCTGCAGTCCAAGCTCGCCGGTGAGGTCGAGGCCTGGATCGACGAGCACGGCAACGACTGGCCGACGCTGGCCTCCTCGATCGCCCGCAAGTGGCTGACCGAGGGACTGAACGACCGTGCGATCACCCGCGACCTGGACTGGGGCGTGCCGGTGCCGGCCGACGTCTGGCCCGAGCTCGCCGCCCAGGGCAAGGTCTTCTACGTCTGGTTCGACGCGCCGATCGAGTACATCGGCGCGACCAAGGAGTGGTCCGACGAGGACCCGGCCACCCGGGACTGGAAGTCCTGGTGGTACCAGGCCGACGACGTGCGCTACACCGAGTTCATGGCCAAGGACAACGTCCCCTTCCACACCGTGATGTTCCCGGCCACCATCATCGGGACCCGCGCGCCGTGGAAGAAGGTCGACTTCGTCAAGGCCTTCAACTGGCTGAACTACTACGGCGGCAAGTTCTCCACCAGCCAGCAGCACGGCATCTTCACCAACGCGGCCCTGGAGCTGCTGCCGGCCGACTACTGGCGCTACTTCCTGATGGCCAACGCCCCCGAGTCGGACGACACCAGCTTCAGCTGGGAGATCTTCTCCGCCACGGTCAACAAGGACCTGGCGGACACGCTGGGCAACTTCGTCAACCGGGTGCTCTCCTTCAGCCTCAAGCGGTTCGGCGACACCGTCCCGGCCGGCGAGGCGGCCGGTGCGGCCGAGGAGCAGCTGGGCGCGGAGGTCGCGGCGCTGATCGCGGAGTACCAGGGCCACCTGGACACCCTGCAGTTCCGCAAGGCCGCCCAGGCGCTGCGGGCGCTGTGGAGCGCGGGCAACTCCTACCTGGAGACCAAGGCCCCCTGGCTGGAGATCAAGACCAACGAGGCCGGCGCCGCGCTCACGCTGCGGACCGCGATGAACCTGATCCACCTCTACGGCGTGCTGTCCGCGCCGTTCATCCCGGCCACCAGTGCCGTGATGCGCGCGGTCTTCGCCTCGGACGACGCCGCCGAGCCCCAGTGGGTCAGCGGCGAGCAGGCCGTCGCGCTCGACTTCGTCGCGGCCGGCACCTCGTTCACCGTCCCGCCGGTGCTCTTCGCGAAGATCACCGACGAGGACCTGGCCGCCTGGCGCGAGCGCTTCGGCGCCGAATAGGCCCATGGCTCCTCCTGGGGGCCGCCCGGACCACCCGGCGGCCCTCAGGAGAGCACCCGGCGGCGGAAGTTGCGCAGCCCCAGGCCCAGGAAGAGCACGCAGAAGCCGATCAGCACCGGGTAGATCACGTACAGGTGCATGTGCGTGGCGTCGGTGAGACCGGCCCGCATGCCCTCGGCGATGTAGATCAGCGGATTGACCAGCACCAGGGTCTGCAGCCAGGGGAAGCCGTCGACCCCGACGGCGGCCAGGCTGGTCCACTGGTAGTAGGTGCCGCCGAGGAAGACCAGCGGCAGCACCACGAAGCCGAACATCAGGCCGATGTTGCGCGGCTCGAAGGTGGTGCCGAGCACCAGCCCGAGCGAGGTCATCGCCAGGCAGGACAGCGGGATCAGGGTGACCACGATCCACCAGTGCACCGACAGGTGCGCCTGCACGCCGGGGGCGTGCACCACGGCCGCGATCGGGAAGACGATCACCGCCGAGATCATGCCCTGGGTGGCGCCCGAGAGCACCCGGGCCGTGGCCACCAGCCAGAGTGGGCACGGCGCCTGCACCCGGTCCTCGATCTCCCGGGTGTAGCCGAACTCCTGGGCGAGCTGGATGGCCACCGACTGGATGCCCTGGAACATGATGGTCACCGCGACCACGCCCGGCACCAGCACGGTCGCGAAGTCGGACTCCCCCGCCGTGCCCCCGCCACCGCCCACCCCCTGGCCGATGGTCGGGAAGACGTAGAGGAAGACGAAGACCAGCAGCAGCGGCTGCATGACGGTACGGGCGGCGAACTCGCCGGCGTGCTTGCGCAGCACCAGCAGGTCGCGCCTGATCAGCGCGCCGAGCGCGGAGCGGGCGGCGGCCTGGACCGAGCGGGTGGGGCCCACCGGGATCGCGGCGCCGCCCGAGAGGGAGGTGGCGGACATCAGTCCCGTAGCTCCTTTCCGGTGAGGCTGATGAAGACGGTCTCCAGGGTCGGCTCGGCCACCGCGAGGTCGGCGACCTCGAAGCCGGCCGCCTCGGCCGCGCCCAGCACCCGGGGCAGCAGCCGGGTCTCGCCGCCCTTGACCTGCAGCTCGACCCCGCCGGGCAGCAGCCGGGTGCGGTTGACCCCGGCGATCTCGCGGGTCAGCAGGTCGGCCAGGGCCGCCGGGTCGCCGGCGGCGCTGACGGTGACCACGGTGTCGGCGTCCACGGCCCGCTTGAGGGCGGCCGGGGTGTCCAGCGCGAGCACCCGGCCGTGGTCGATGACCGCCACCCGGTCGCAGAGCTGGTCGGCCTCCTCCATGTTGTGGGTGGTCAGCAGGATCGTCTGGCCGTCCGCGATCAGGGTGCCCAGGATCTCCCAGAGCGCGAGCCGGCTCTGCGGGTCGAGCCCGGCGGTGGGCTCGTCCAGGAAGAGCACGGCCGGGCGGTGGAAGATCGCCCGGGCCACCATCAGCCGCTGGGCCATCCCGCCGGAGAGCTCGAAGACCGAGGCCTCGGCCCACCTGGCCAGGTGGAAGCGGTCCAGCAGGGCGTCGGCGGTGCGCCGCGCGGTGCGGGTGGACTGCCCGAAGAGCAGGCCGTGGAAGACCAGGTTCTCGCGCACGGTCAGCGAGCGGTCCAGGGTGTTCTGCTGCGAGACCACCGCGATGATCTGCTTGACCAGGGTGGGCCGGGCCACCACGTCGATCCCGCCGATCCAGGCCCGGCCCGCGGTGGGCACCACCCGGGTGGTGAGCATGCCGACCGTGGTGGTCTTCCCCGCGCCGTTGGGACCGAGCAGGCCGAAGAGCTCGCCACGGCGCACCGCGAGGTCCAGCCCGTCCACGGCCGCCGTGTCCGCCCCGGGGTAGACCTTGCTCAGCGCGGCGGTCTCGATCACCGCCGGCGGCGCACCGGGGGGCGCGCCGTCCTGGTTCCACGCCACTGGGCACCTCGCTCCCGAGGCCGACCGGCCCCTTCTCCACGATGCGCGCTCCGGCGGGACCCGGCAACGCCCGTCCCCCGGGTCCTGCCCGGCGGCCGGGGCCCCGTCCTGCGGCCCCGGTCCGCAGATGGCCGGATTCCGCCCCTGGTTGTCGAGCCACCGTCCGACTACCGTCGGTAGCACCGGCCCGACCGCCAGGAGGAACCGTGTCCCTCGACCACAGCGAAGCGCCCGCCGCCGAGCCGCTCGTCCCCCTGCACTGCCTGCGAGCCGCCGAACCCGGCCCCCCGGTCCGCTCCGAGCTGCTGACCGGCACGCCGGTCTGGGTGGCCAGCCGGCACGCGGACGTGCGCCAGGTGCTCACCGACCCGCGCCTGGACCGCGCCTCGCTGCACGGGCCCGGCGCGCCGGCCCTGACGCCCTACCCGAACCTGCTGGACGACCCGGACGCCATCCTCAACCTGGACGGCGTCGACCACCAGCGGCTGCGCCGCACCGTCCAGCGGGCCTTCACCCCGCGGGCGATCGCCCGGTGGCGGCCCTGGGTGGCCTCGGTGGTCGAGGACCTGCTGAACGACCTCACCGACAGCGGTCGACCGGCCGATCTGGTGGCCTCCTTCAGCCGCCCGCTGCCGGTGGCGGTGATCAGCCGGCTGATGGGCCTGGACGGGGTCGACCTGCGGCGGCTGGAGTACTGGAGCGACCACGCGCTCTCCGCCTCCGCCCACGAGCCGCACGAGGTGCAGCAGGCGATGCGCGAATTCGGCGCCTTCGGGGCCGAGTTGGTCGCCGAGCGGCGCAAGAACCCGGGCGAGGACCTGGTCAGCAGCCTGGTGCAGGCCGCCGACGAGGGTGGCGAGGTGACCGAGCGGCAGGTCGTCACGCTGGTGATCGGCCTGGTGGTGGCCGGGCACGAGACCACCATGACCTCCCTGGGCAACGCGCTGGTCTACCTGCTCACCGAGGCCCGCCCGCAGTGGGAGCAGCTCGCGGCCGGCGAGGCGCAGGCGGCCGCCGCGGCCGAGCAGTTGCTGCGCACCATCCCGCTCGGCGACCAGGGCGTGCTGCCCGGTCTGCTGCGCCGGGCGGTGCAGGAGGTGGAGATCGGCGGGGTGACCATCGCGGCGGGCAGCGTGGTGGCGGCCGACCAGTTCGCCGCCAACCTGGACCCGGACGCCTTCCCGGCGGAGGGCGTCGACCTGTTCGCCCCGCTGCCCGCCTCCAGCCTGACCTTCGGCGCCGGCCCGCACCACTGCCTGGGTGCCTGGCTGGCCCGGATGGAGCTGGAGCTGGCGCTGCACCGGCTGGCCCGCCGGCTGCCGGGGCTGCGGCTGACCGTGGAGCCGCAGGACATCGACTGGCGGCGCGGCCTGCTCACCCGCAGCCCGCAGAGCCTGCCGGCCACCTGGTGAGCGGCGCCGACCGGCCCGCGCCGCGGTACGCCGTCACCGTGGACCGGGCGCGCTGCGTGGGCACCGGCTTCTGCGCGGCCGCCGCCCCCGACGACCTCGCGCTGGCCGAGGACGGCCGGGCCCGTGCGCGTCACGGCGGCACGGACGCGCTGGCGGCGGTCACCGAGGCGGCCGAGCTCTGCCCGGTGGAGGCCATCGCCGTCCACCGGGCAGCCACCGGCGAGCAGGTCGCCCCGCTCTGGTGAGGCGCGACCCGCCGGCTCGTCCGCTCGCTACCGGAACGCGGCCGCACCCAGGGGCAGCTCGCGGGCCGTCAGGCTGGTCAGGCCCGGCCCGTCGAGCGCCGGCTTCGCCGGCACGTGCAGCGACCCGGCGCCGCCGACCAGCGGCAACCGCAGCGCGGAGCGGCTCAGGTCCACGGTGAGCGTGGGCCGGCTGGCCGGCGGGTCGATCAAGCCGTTGTCGGTGCCCGCCACGGTCAGCGCCAGCCGGTGCCCGGCGGGCACCACGTGGTCGGTGGCGGCCAGGTCGACCGTCATCGTGTACGCGGTGCCCGGGGTGAGCGCGACGCCGTGGTTGAGCGAGGCGTAGTGGCCCAGGTCGATCCAGCCGCGACTGAAGACGGTGGCGCCCACCTGGGTGGTGTCGGCCGCGGTGTCCAGGTAGCAGGCGCTGTCGCCGGTGCCGCTGGTGCCCCAGCAGGACCGGGTGGTCAGCGTCCTGATGCCCTCGCCGGAGCCCGCGTAGTTGCGGATGGTGGCCGGGCCGAGGTCGACCAGCACCGCGCTCAGGTGGGCGCTGGCGGTGCTCGGGGTGACGGTCAGGGTGACCGATCCGCTGCCGGACAGCCGCAGGTCACCGGCGAGCGGCGCGCTGCTGAAGACCGTCTTGTCGGGGGTGCTGCGGTCCGCGTCGGCGGCCCAGGCGTTCTCGTCACGGCTCGGGTCGTCGGTGAAGGAGACCGACCCGCTGTTCGAAGTGCCGCCGAGCGTACCGGGGTTGAGGTGGACGGCGCTCTGTACGGTGCCCGGCGCCGGCCAGCCGGCGTCCTGGCTCCACTGGTCGGGGGCCCGCTCGACGTCGGCCACCGGGCCGTTCTGGATGCCGTTGTCCACGCCCATCAGGTAGTGGTCGAACCAGCTGTGCAGGGTGTCCACCCAGGCACTGCGGCGGTAGTCGAAGGGGTCGACGTGGCCGGTCTGCGAGAGCCAGATCTTGCGGTCCACGCCGGTGCTCGCCAGCGCGTCCCACCACTGCCCGAAGTTGACGGTGCGCACGTTCAGGTCCTGCATCCCGTGCACCACGAAGACGCTGGCCTTCACCTTGGCCACCGAGGCCACGTAGTCGCGCTGCTGCCAGAGCGAGGTCCAGTCACCGCTGTAGGGGGCGCCGGCCGCCAGCGTGCTCTGCTCGGCCCGGCAGCGCGAGGTCGCGCCCGAGCTCTCCACGTCGCCCGCCAGGTCCGCGGGGGTGCCGCTGTAGAGCGGGGCGCCCTGCGAACGGTAGTAGTCGTACCAGGAGCTGATCGCGGAGATGGGCACGATCGTCTTGAGGCCGGCGACTCCGGTGGCGGCCACGCCGTTGGCCACCGTGCCGTCCCAGGACTTGCCGATCATGCCGACCGAGCCGTTGGCCCAGGTCGGGGTGACCGCGGTGCCGCCGGTGCGCGCACTGTGGCCCACCGCGCGGCCGTTCAGCCAGTCCACCACGGCCTTGGCCGAGGTGACGTCGGAGGGGCCGCCGACGTCCACGCAGCCGTCCGAGCGGTTGGTTCCGGTCAGGTCGACCAGCACCACCGCGTAGCCGCGCGGCACGAAGTAGTTGTCGTAGTAGAGCGGGAACTGGACCGGGTGGCCCTTGGAGTCGTAGGTCTTGAGCTGGCTCTCGTTGCCGCGCCCGCAGCAGGAGTAGTACGGGCTGGCGTCCATGATCACGGGTATCTTCAGGCCGGCCGCGGCCGGCTCGCTGGGCCGGATGATGTCGGCGGCCACCCGGTCGACGCGGCCGTCGCCGTCGCCGTCCAGGCCGGTGTCGACCCAGACCGTCTCGCGCACGGCCTTGGTGTAGGAGTAGACGGGCTGGCTGACGCCGTTGCGGACGGGGCCGGCGGTGGCCGCCGAGGCGGGTGCCACCAGGGCGCCCGCCAGCGCCAGCAGCAGGGCGGCCAGCACGGCCACCGGGCGGAATCTACGGAGTCTCATGGCAGTTGACGGTACCCAGTCATGTCCATGTTGACCGGTCACTTGACCGTCCCTATGCTCGACCCGCCCGCCCCTACCCGCGAGTAAAGGGATCTCCCATCGCTGCCTTCACGGCCGACCGGCGCCGCTTCCTGACCTACCTGCTGGCCGCGCCGGCGCTGGCGATCGGTACCCGGGCGGCTGTTGACGCCGAGTCGGCCACCCCGGCCGCCGCGGCGGTACCGAGCCTACCGGGCATCCCGGACGTCCTGGACCTGGGCGACGCGCTGATCCTGGCCGGCAGGCCGACCGCCAACCTGCTGGTGCTGGAGGTCACCGAGGCCGGCCGGGTGGTGCTGCACCTGCCGCGCGCCGAGGTCGGCCAGGGCCTGACCACCACGATGGCGATGCTGGTGGCCGACGAGTTGGACGCCCACCTCACCGACGTCGACGTCCCGCTCTCCGACGCCCGACCGGAGTTGCTCTTCAACCAGCTGACCGGCGCCTCCAACTCGGTCCGCTCGCTCTACGACCCGGTGCGCGCGGCGGCGGCCGCCGCCCGCGCCCGGCTGGTGACCGCCGCCGCCCAGCGCTGGGGCCTGCCCGCCGCCTCACTGCTCACCCGGGACAGCGCGGTCCTCGCGCCCGACGGGCGCAGCCTGCCCTTCGCCCAACTCGCGGTGGCCGCGGGCGCGGTGATCGTCCCGGCGGTGCCGGCCACCCCCAAGAGCGCCGACCGGCTGACCCTGGTGGGCCGGCCGACCGGGCGCATCGACGCCCACGACATCGTCACCGGCCGGGCGAAGTACGCCGGCGACCTGGCCGTCCCGGGCGCGGCGCCGACCGTGGTCAGCCGCCCGCCCACCATCAACGGCACCCTCGCCTCCTACGACGCCACCGCCGCGCTGGCCATGCCCGGGGTGCTCGCGGTGGTGCCGATCCCCACCGGCGTCGCGGTGCTGGCCGAGACCTTCGACCAGGCGCTCAAGGCGAAGGCCGCACTCGTCGTCAGCTGGAACCCCGGCCCGCTGGCCGCGCTCTCGGACGCCGACATCCGCGCCCAACTGCGCGCCGCCACCGCGCCCTTCCTGGTGCCACCGCTGCTCACCCTGCACCTGGACGCGGAGTTCGACTTCGCCTTCGTCAGCCACGCCCCGATGGAGGTGCTCACCGCCGTCGCCGACGTGCGCGCCGACCGGGCCGAACTCTGGTTCTCCGCGCAGGCCCCGATCGTCGCGCAGCAGACCATCGCGGCCGAACTGGGCCTGCCGCTGGACGCGGTGACGCTGCACGTGGTGCGCGGCGGCGGCTCGTTCGGGCGCCGGCTGTTCAGCGACGCCGCGCTGGAGGCGGCCCAGGTCTCGCGGGCCGCCGGACGGCCGGTCAAGCTGATGTGGACCCGCAACGACGACGTGCGGCACGGCCGGATGCGCCCCGCCAGCCACCACCGGGTCAGGGCCACCCACGCACTGGGCCAGGTCCTCACCTACGAGCACCGGGTCGCCACCGTGCGCACCGACTTCCGGCACGGCCTGGGCGAGGCGCTGACCGCCGCCGGATTCGACCTGGACGTGGCCGGACTGACGCTCGGTCAGGGCTTCTTCCTGCTCACCGAGAAGGTGCCCTACAACCTCGGCGTCACCACCCAGCTGCTCTCCGAGGTCGACCTCGACATGCACACCGGCAGCTGGCGCTCGGTCTACTCCGGGCTGGTCCGGGTGGCCGACGAGATCATGCTGGACGAGCTCGCCCGCACCCTGGGCCGCGACCCGGTGGCCTACCGGCGCTCGCTGCTGAGCAGTGCCGGCTCGCGCGCGGTGCTCGACACGGTGGCGCAGGCCGGCCAGTGGGGCCGCGCGATGCCGGCCGGACACGCCCAGGGCGTCGGCTTCCACGAGGAGTTCCGCTCCAGCGTGGCCTGCCTCGTCGAGCTCGACGCCACCGATCCGCACGCCCCCCGGGTGACCCGCGCGGCGCTCGCCGCCGACGTCGGCCTGGCCGTCAACCCGCTCGGTCTGGAAGCCCAGTTGACCGGCGCGGTGCTGGACGGACTGTCGGTCACGCTGCAGGCCGGCCTGCACATCGACCATGGCGCGGTCCGCGAGGGCAGCTACGCCGACTTCCGCTACGCCCGCCAGCACGACAGCCCGCTGAGCGTCGAGGTGCACCTGCTGCCGCCGAGCGGACCGCCGGGCGGGGCGGGCGAGTTGGGGGTGCCGGCCGCGGCCGCCGCGGTCGCCAACGCCTACGCGCGGGCGACCGGGACCAGCCCGCGCAGCTTCCCGATCGCCTTCTGACCCCGCGCCCCGCCACCGCGCGACCCGTGACTCCGTGACTCCCCCATCGACAGCGCCGAGGACCACGCCATGCCTTCCTACAGTTTCGTCCTCAACGGACAGCCGGTGACCGTCGACGCCCCCGGCGACATGCCGCTGCTCTGGGTGCTGCGCGACAAGCTCGGCGTGACCGGCCCCAAGTACGGCTGCGGCGTGGGCGTCTGCCGCGCCTGCACCAGCCACCTGGACGGCGCCGAAGTGCAGACCTGCCTGGTCGCCGTGCAGGACTGCGCGGGGCGGCAGGTCACCACGATCGAGGGGCTGGCCGACGGCGACCGGCTGCACCCGGTCCAACAGGCCTGGCTGGACTGCGACGTGGCGCAGTGCGGGTTCTGCCAGCCCGGTCAGATCATGACGGCGGTGGCCCTGCTGCGCCGCATCCCCAACCCCACCGACGCCGACATCGACCAGATCCAGAACGTCTGCCGCTGCGGCACCTACCCGCGCATCCGCGCCGCGATCAAGCAGGCAGCGGCGGCCGGCCCGATCGTCTGAGCCCCGGCCCCACCGCACCCCGGCCCTCCCCTCTCCTTCCTCTCCTTCCCCCTCCGGCGACACGCCGACTTTCCGGACGGCCCGTCACACGTTCGCACGCGGTGTGGTGGCAGGGTCACGCCGCGCGACGGACGGTGGTGGAGGCACCTCCCGGATGTCCCTCAGGTCGACGCAGCGTCGAACCCGTCCGGGAAGCGCCATGGAAGGGATCCACCCATGCGTCCTGTACGCCACCTCGCCGCCGCCGCTGTCGCCGTCGCCGCCCTGAGCCTGAGCGCTCCGGCTGCCTTCGCCGAGGACCCGGGCGCCAAGTCCGACCGCCCCGCCAGCTCGATGACGGACGACAAGAAGTCGGACGACCACTCGAAGAGCGGCGAGCACGGGAAGTCCGACGACAAGAAGTCGGATGACAAGAAGGGCGAGGACCACTCGAAGACCGACGCGAAGGCCGACGCCCCCGAGTGGGCCGCCGAGCACCAGCCGCACGGCGGTGTCCACACCGGCGGCGGGTTCGGCGCGCTGGGCGGTGGCGGCCTCGCCACCGGCGCGGTGCTGCTGGCCGGTGGCGTCGGAGTCGGCGCCCTCGCCCTGCGCCGCCGCAAGCCGTCCGGCCACCGGGCCTGATCGACCGGTCCGACCGCTCCGGGCGCACGGGCCGTCCATCCCGATCCGCCCTCGGCGCACGTCCCGCGCGCCGTGCCGCCCTCCCGGCGGCACGGCGCGCGGGGCGCTCCGGCGTTTCCCGCAAGGCTGCGGCGTTTCCCCGCGCCGCTCCCGACCCCCGCGGCGTCCGTCCACCGCCGCTCCCGTCCCCGCCTTCCGTCGCTCACCTGCTCACCTGCTCACCCGCTCAGAAAGGCGCGCCCCATGGGCCAGCAAGCTCCCGGCAACGACGGCACCCCCTCCCCGTCCGAGGCGATGGGCCGCCGACGCCGGAACGTCCTCTTCGGTGCGCTGTGCGCCTGCCTGCTCGGCGTCTTCATGATCCACCAGTCGGTCGACCCCAGCGCCGCGTTCCCGCAGCCGCCGGCGCCCGCCGTGGCGCAGGCCGCCGCCTCCTCGCCCGCGCCGGGGGCCGCCCCGGTCCCCGTCCCGGCGCAGCCCTCCCCCAAGCGCACCGTGCCCGCGGTGGTCACCCCCGACGCCCACCCGACCCGGCTCAGCATCCCCTCGATCGGCGTCAACGCGCCCTTCACCCCGCTGGACCTGGACGCGAGCGGAGCGCTCAACGCCCCGCCGGCGGACAACACCAACCTGGTCGGCTGGTACCGCGGCGGCACCGTGCCGGGCAACCGCGGACCGGCGATCGTCGCGGGGCACGTGGACACCAAGACCGCCCCGGCGGTCTTCTGGAACCTCAGCGCGCTCACCCCCAAGACCACCGTCGACATCGCCCGCGACGACGGCGTCACCGCCACCTTCACGGTGGACAGCGTCGAGGTGTTCCCCAAGAACGCCTTCCCCGACAAGCGGGTCTACGGCAAGACCACCGACGCCCAGCTGCGGCTGATCACCTGCGGCGGCACCTACGACCGCAAGCACGGCGACTACACCGCCAACGTGGTGGTCTTCGCGCACCTCACCGGCCTGCGCGAGACGTGACCGGCCGCCGCCGCCGGTAGCGGGCGCGAGGAGGGGGCCGCCACCGACGGTCCGTAGCGTTGCCGGCCGCCGGTTGTCCCCGGCGGCGAGCGCCCCTCGTGGCGGGTGGGCCCTAGGTTCGGGGCCCACCTGCTGCTGCGAGGGGCGCGAACCATGACCTGGCTGATCCACGACTACCGCGAGGACGACCTCGCCGCCGTCGTCCACCTGATCGACAGCACGGCCGAGCTCGGCCAGGAGTCGGTCTTCTCCCTGGCCGAGTGCATCGGCGCACTCACCGCTCCGCCCCAGCCGTCGGCCGGCGGGGCGCACCGGCCGGCCGTGGTCGCGGTGCACGGCGGCCGGGCGATCGGCGCGGCGCTGGCCTGCATCGCCGGCGAGCGGGCCTGGGTGATGCGCATCGCCATCGCCCCGGCCTGGCGCGGCCGCGGGCTGGCCAGCGCGCTGCTGCGCGAGCTCGAGCGCCGGCTGGTGGCCCTGCGGGTGCGCCGGATCGCCTACGTGCTGCCGGAGGAGGAGCTGCTCGGCGAGGGCCTGCACAACGCCGGCTACACCCGCCGCCCGGCCGCCGCCTACTTCGAGAAGGCCGAGCCGGTCACCGGCCCCGCCGTCGGCCTGCTGGAGGAGCTCGGCGGGCGGCTGCTGCCCGGCGGCCTGTGGGACGAGGTGGCCGGCATGACCACCGAGAAGGACCTGATCGAGCGTCGGGTCGTGCTGCCGCTGGCCGAACCGGAGCTGGCCGCCCGGCACGGGGTGCGCCCGCCGCGCGCGATCGCGCTCTTCGGCCCGCCCGGCACCGGCAAGACCACCTTCGCCCGCGCCATCGCCTCCCGCCTGGGCTGGCCCTTCGTGGAGCTGCTGCCCTCCCGGCTGGCCGCCGACCAGGGCAACCTGGCCGCGGCGCTGCGCGGCGCCTTCGCGAGGATCGCCGAGCTGGAGCGGGTGCTGGTCTTCATCGACGAGGTGGAGGAGATCGCCCCGGTGCGCGGCGAGCGGCCCGACGGCGCGGCGCACGGCATCACCAACGAGCTGCTCAAGCTGATCCCGGGCTTCCGCGAGCAGGACGAGCGGCTGCTGGTCTGCGCCACCAACTCGATCCGCTCGCTGGACCCGGCCTTCCTGCGTCCCGGCCGGTTCGACTACCTGGTGCCGATCGGGACCCCCGACGCGGCCGCCCGCGCCGCCATCTGGCGCCGGTACGCGGCCGACCGCCCGAGCGTGGACCTGGACGTGCTGGTCGGGGCCAGCGAGTACTTCACGCCCGCCGACATCGAGCACGCCGCGCGCGGGGCCGCGCAGGCCGCCTTCGAGCGCGACCTGGCCCGCCCGGTGCCGGGCCCGCCGCAGGCGGCCGGGGCGGGCACCGAGGACTACCTGGCGGCGATCGCGGCCGGCCGGCCCACCGTGACCCCGGCCCTGGTGGCGGAGTTCACCGCCGACATCGCCACCCACGCCCGGGTCTGACCATCGGTCACCTCTCGGCGGATCCCCCGGACAGCGCACCCGCGCGCGGCCTACGCTGGCTCCTCGGACAGGCCCCAGGAGGCAGGCTCATGAGCATCCGTCACCCCCTCACGGACCGCGTCCCCGGCTGGCTCGCCGAGGCGGTGCTCTACCAGGTCTACCCGCAGTCCTTCGCCGACTCCGACGGCGACGGCATCGGCGACCTGCCCGGCCTCACCGGCCGGCTCGACCACCTGGCCGGCCTCGGGGTGACGGCGCTCTGGCTCAGCCCGTGCTTCGTCTCGGAGTTCGGCGACGCGGGCTACGACGTGGCCGACCACCTGACCGTCGCCCCGCGCTACGGGACCAACGCCGACCTGGTCGAGCTGGTCGAGCAGGCCGCCCGGCGCGGCATCCGGGTGCTGCTCGACCTGGTCCCGGGCCACACCTCGCACCGTCACCCGTGGTTCCGCCGCTCCGCCCAGGACCCGACGGACGACCGCTACGTCTGGTCCGACCGGATCACCGCCCCGGTCCACGAGTGGATCCCCAACCTGGGTGCGCGCGGCGGCTTCTACCGGGCCAACTTCTACCCGATCCAGCCCGCCCTCAACTTCGGCTACGCCCGCCCCGACCCGGCCGAGCCCTGGCGCAGCGCGGTGGACGACCCCGGCCCGCTGGCCAACCGGGCGGCGCTGCGCGCGATCATGGCGCACTGGTTCGACCTCGGGGTGGCCGGCTTCCGGGTCGACATGGCCGCCTCGCTGGTCAAGGACGACCCGGGGCACGTGGAGACCGCCCGGCTCTGGGGCGAGCTGCGCGACTGGCTGGAGGCCGACTACCCCGACCGGGTGCTGATCGCCGAGTGGGGGGACCCGGCCCGCTCCGTGCCGGCCGGCCTGCACGCCGACTTCTTCCTGCACTTCACCGGCCGCGCACTGCGCTCGCTCTGGGACAACGGCACCGGCAGTCAAGGCAGTTGGGCGGACGGCAAGCCCTGCTACTTCGACCCGGCGGGCGGCGGCTCGATGGCCGAGTTCCTGGCCGCCTGGCAGCAGGCCGACGAGGCGATCGCGGGCCGTGGCCTGGTCGCGCTGCCCACCGCCAACCACGACTTCTCCCGGCTGGCCTGCGGACCGCGCACCCGCGAGCAACTCGCCCCCGCCTTCGCCTTCCTGCTCAGCTGGCCCGCCCTGCCGGTGATCTACTACGGCGACGAGATCGGCATGCGCTTCGTGCCGGGCCTGCCGGAGAAGGAGGGCAGCCAGTTCGGCACCGAGGCCCGGCAGGGCTCGCGCACCCCGATGCAGTGGGACGACACGCCGGGCGCCGGCTTCTCCACCGCACCCGCCGAGGCGCTCTACCTGCCACTGGACCCCGACCCCGACCGGCCCACCGTCGCCGGCCAGCTCGCCGACCCGCACTCGCTGCTGCGCCAGGTGCGCGCGCTGATCCGGCTGCGCCGCGACACGCCCGAGCTCGGCACCGGTGGAAGCGTGCGGGTGCTCGGCGCCGGCTACCCGCTGGTGTACCTGCGCGGCGAGAGCCACCTGGTGGTGGTCAACCCGCGCCGCGAGCCGGCCGTCCTGCCGCTGCCGCAGGCCCGGGCGGACGCTGCCGTGCTGCTCGCGAGCGGCGTGCGGCTCGCCGAGGGGGCCGTGCGGGCGGCGGGTTTCTCGTACGGGATCTTCCGGATCTGACCTGCCGTCGACCCGCGCCGCACCGCCCGCCGCGCCCCTCGTCGCACCCGTCGCCGGGCCGGTTCGGTGCCCGCCGGCCGGCTCACCGGCTCGGCCCCGAATCGCCCCGCTATTCCGTCATACTTATGCTGGGCCGCGATGACTGTCGACCGCCGCAGACTCCTGCGTACCACTGCCCAGCTGGCCACCCTGACCGCGGCCGGTGGGCTGCTCGCGGGCTGCGGCCAGGAAGCCGCGACCGGGGCCGGCACCGCCCCCTCGGCGCTCTCCGGTCCGCCGCACGCCAGCGGACCACCGGGCGGCGCCAGCCCCCTGACGCCGAACATGATCCCCAGCGCCACCGTCACCGGTACGCCGACGGCGGCCTCCACCTCGGCGCCACCGGCGACCGCCTCGTCCACGGTCGCCCCGCTGCCGCCGCTGGCGGCCGGCACCCCGGTCGAGGTGGTCGCCGGCCCGCGCGACCGCCCGCAGGTCGCGCTGACCTTCCACGGCCAGGGCGACCCGAGGATCGCCACCGCCCTGCTGGAGGCGGCCGAGCAGCACGGCGCGCAGCTGACCGTGCTGGTCGTCGGCACCTGGCTCGACCAGCAGCCGCAGATGGCCCGCCGGATCCTGGACGGCGGCCACGAACTGGGCAACCACACCCTGAACCACCTGGACATCTCCTCGATGTCACCCGACCAGGCCTATGCCGAGATCACGGGCTGCGCGGACCGGCTGAAGGCGCTGACCGGCTCGATCGGCCGCTGGTTCCGCCCCTCGGCCGCGCAGTACGCCACCGCGCAGGTCAAGGAGCAGGCCCGGCGGGCCGGCTACGAGCACTGCCTCTCCTTCGACCTCGACCCGCGCGACTACGCGGACCCGGGCGCCGAGGTGGTCCAGCGGCGGATACTCGGCTCCATCAAGGCCGGCTCGATCGTCGCCCTGCACATGGGCCACCAGGGCACCGTGGACGCCCTGCCGGCCGTGCTGGACACCCTGAAGCAGCGGGGCCTGGCCGCCGTGACGGCCAGCCAGCTCTGCTCCTGACCGCACCCGACCGGCGCCCCCCGACCCTGGTGTGGGCGGGCGCCGCTGTGCCAGACTCGCCCCCATGCGCTGCAACGGCTGGTGACCGGCTTCGCGCACGAGGGCCGCGCACCGGGCAGCTGGCCGCCGGCCGAGCTGGCCGCCCTGCTCATGCTCTGACGCGCCGCTCTGACCCGGTCCGCCCTCCTGCCCCGTCCGTGCCCGTCCGCACTCCTCCGCCTCGCCTACGCCAGCGGATCACTCGGGCCGTAGGGGCGCAGCCGCAGCGTGCGGGCGTCGTCCACCCGGATCGCCTCCGCCTGGGCCACCAGCAGTTCCAGGTTGTCCCGCCCGGCGTGGATGAACCGCCCGTGCAGCGCGTCGAAGCGGCCCCGGGCGGCGTCCACCGCCACGGCCACCATGTAGGGGAGGCTGTTCCACTCCTTCATCCCCGCGAACATCGGCATCCCGGCCGTCATGTCGGTGGCCACCGCGCCCGGGCTGATGTCGAGCACCACCACACCGTGGTCGGCGAGCGAGTCGGCGATGTTGTCGGAGAGCTGGAGCAGCGCGCCCTTCGAGGTGGCGTACGCGGTGTACCGGCCGTCGGGACGCAGCGCGAAGCCGGAGTTGAGGTTGAGGACCCGGCCGCGCCCGCGCTCCACCATGCCGGGCAGCACGCTGCGCAGCAGGTTGAAGGGGCCGCGCAGGTTGACCTCGACCACCTGCCACCACTGCGCCGCGTCCGCCTCCCAGAGCGGCACCTCCTCGCGGTCGATCTGGCCGGCGTTGTTGACCAGCAGGTCGACGGGCCCCAGATCGCGCTCGACGCTGCGCACCGCCTCGCGCACCGCGCCGGGCCGTGCGACGTCCGCGGTCACCGCGATGCCCTTGGCGCCCTCGCGCACGCAGGCCTTGAGCGTGTCGGTGAGCGTCTGCAGGGTACGGCCGACCAGGCCCACCGCCATCCCCTCCGCCGCCAGCCCGATGGCGATCTCCCGTCCGATGCCCCGCCCGGCGCCGGTGACGAGCGCCACCTGCCCCTCCAGCGTGCCGCTGCGCATCGCAGCTCCCTCCCGCACCCCGCCCACGAGCCGTTCCGCTCCGTACCGGCACAGCATGGGCCCCGCGGGCGGACCGTGGCCCGGGCCACACGGCCCGGCCCCGCCCCCTCACCCGGACAGCCCAGCGCGCGGTTTCCCGACGCAACAGCAGGGTGCGTGCCCACGCCCCGCGCGCGGAGTAGTACGGTCGAGCGACATGGGCGGCGACCCCGCCCGGCAGGAAACCCGGAAAGGCAAGTGAGTGAGCGACATCGCGCGCGTCGGAGTTGTCGGATGCGGTCTGATGGGATCGGGCATCGCCGAGGTCTTCGCCCGGGCCGGACTGGACGTCCTGGTCTCGGAGGCCACCGGGGAGGCGCTGGAGCTCGGCCGTACCCGGCTGACGAACTCGCTGGACACCGCGGTCAAGCGCGGCAAGCTCTCGCAGGAGCAGCGCGACGAGGCCCTCGCCCACCTCTCCTTCACCACCGACCTCGCCGACTTCGCCGACCGCGACCTGGTGGTCGAGGCGGTCGCCGAGCGCGAGGACATCAAGGTCCAGATCTTCCAGACCCTCGACCAGGTGGTGACCCGCCGCGACGCGATCCTGGCCTCCAACACCTCCTCGATCCCGATCGTGAAGCTGGCCGCCGCCACCTCGCGCCCCGAGCAGATCATCGGCCTGCACTTCTTCAACCCCGCCCCCGTGCAGCGCCTGGTCGAGGTCATCCCCACCCTCACCACCTCCGCCGAGACCACCACCCGGGTCGAGACCTTCGCCGTCCAGGTCCTCGGCAAGGAGCCGATCCGCGCCCGCGACCGGGCCGGCTTCGTGGTCAACGCCCTGCTGGTGCCCTACCTGCTCTCCGCCGTGCGGATGTTCGAATCGGGCGTGGCGACCGCCTCCGACATCGACAAGGGCATGGAAGCCGGCTGCGCCCACCCGATGGGCCCGCTGCGCCTGTGCGACCTGATCGGCCTGGACACCATCGTCTCCATCGCCGAGTCCATGTACCACGAGTACAAGGAGCCCCTCTACGCCGCTCCCCCGCTGCTGTCCCGCATGGTCGACGCCGGCCTGCTCGGCCGCAAGTCCGGCCGCGGCTTCTACGACTACAGCGCCACCGCCTGAGCCCCTGGGCCCGAACCCGACGACTGCTGCGCCCCCGCCCGTCCTTGGGTTCTAGGGATCGTTGCAGTCGTCGGGGCGGGTGGCGAGACCACCTCGCCGGTGATCCTTGCCTCAGGCACTACGCAGTCGGTCACCCGGTAGCGGGAGGCCGGGGGGAACGTAGCCGTCGCCGTCCTTGGGGTCACCGGCGCCCAGTCCCGGGAGCAGTTGGTCGGGCAGAAGGACGACACGGGCCGTCTCGGACAGGCTGCGCGGGAGCTCCGCCGGGCCGATCCAGGAGTCGGCGTCCTCCACGCGGGGGTCTGCCTGTTGCGCGGCGATGACGCCGCACAGCAGCACGACGTTCGATGCGTCCACCGCACACACTCCGACCTCCACGGTGACGTCCGGCAGGTAGCTCGTGGCGGTCTTGCGGTAGCCGACATGCACGGCGTCTCCCCGCTCCGGCACCTGCGGATGCGGCCCGACCTGCCAGTCCGTGATCCTCACGGTGAGGGGGTAGACCCGGTCCCCCCGCACCACGGTGACCTCCCCGGCCGCGGCACCGGGACTACGCTTCCCGCTCTCCCCGCCCGCGGCGAAGCAGCCGGTGAGGGAGACCGCCGCGCACGCGGCCAGCACGGTCCGGACCGCCCCACCGACCTGACGTCGAGTCTGCCGTTGCACGCTGGTCTCCCCTTCACCCCGCCCTCACGACCTGTTGATCAGGACGCGATCCGGCCCGTCGCAGTTCCAGGTGACACTTCCTCAGATCCCCCGGTCCTGCCAGAATCCGCAGGTGAAACACATGACTCACCGTCTCACCCCCGCGCAGCAGCGGCGCCAGTGGATCGGCGGACCGCTCTTCCTGGCGGGCTCGGCCTACCTCCTGCACCTCGCCCTCAGCCGGCCCCTGACCGAACGGATCGCCCCCGCCATCCTGTTCGCCCCGGTGCTGGCCGTCATCGGCACGTTTCATCTGCTGGTCCTCCTCACCAGCGTGAGCTTCGACGAGCACGAGCTGTGGTGGACCGCCCTGTGGGGCCGCCGCAACCGGTTCGCCTGGGCGGACATCACGAACGTCGAGGTGGTACGGAAGAACGAGCGGGCCAGCGCCCCGGAGATCGTACGGATCACCCACCGGTTCCACGGCACGTACGACCTGCCGGTGCTCGTGGGCCTCCAGGGCAGCTGGCGCGACCCCGATTTCGAGGCCAAGACCGCCCACCTCGTCACCACCTGGCGCACCGCCACCGCAGCAGCGGCCACGCAGTAAGGCCGCTCCCCCACGGTGGGCGCCGAGCATCTTCACGTGGCCGGCGCCCACCGTACTGTGCCGCTCGGCGGAGCGGAAGAGGGTCAAATGCTGCTGAATTGATACCGCAGAAGCGCGGTCGAGACCAAACAAGGTCCAGACCGCTCCCACGTATCCTCCGACTTGAGCGCCACATAGGGTCTACATAGAGATCCAATTTCACTCAGCCCGCCCTCGCCTCGTTGTCACCGCCCGGCGGCCCTCGACTACGCTGCGGCCATGACGATCCAGGCTGTGGTGTTCGATGTCGGCGAGTGCCTGGTGGACGAGACCCGCGAGTACGGGACTTGGGCCGATTGGCTCGGCGTCCCCCGGCACACGTTCGTCTCCCAGTTCGGCGCCGTAATCGCCCAGGGCCGCGACTACCGTGAAACGTTCCAGATCTTCCGGCCGGGCTTCGACCTGTACGAGGAGCGCGAGCGTCGCGCTGCCGCCGGCCTGCCAGAGAGCTTCGGCGAGGAGGACCTCTACCCGGACGTACGGCCGGCCCTGGCGAAGCTCCGCGCTGACGGCCTGTGGCTCGCCATCGCCGGCAACCAGACCGTCCGAGCCGGCCGGATCCTGCGCGAGCTCTTCACTGCGGACGTCGACCTGATCGGCACCTCCGACGACTGGGGCGCCAGCAAGCCCGACCGGCTCTTCTTCGACCGCGTCTCCGAGGTCACCCCCGTCGAACCGGAGGGGATCCTCTACGTCGGCGACCGCCTCGACAACGACGTGTTGCCCGCGCTCGCTGCCGGAATGCGCACCGCCCTGATCCGCCGCGGCCCGTGGGGTTGGATCCAACAGGACGACCCAGCCGCGGCCGGATCAACCTTCCGCATCGACTCGCTGCTCGAACTTCCGGACCGGATCACCGAGTTCAATGCTGAAGGGAGCTAAGTGTCGCTGACCAGCCGTAGAGACGGTCATCGACCCGCTGCACCTCGGCGTTGTCCTGCCACTGCGTCAGGGCCCGGCGAGCTTCCCTGACGCGCTCCATGCCGGTGGCGTACCAGGTGACCCCAAGCTGGTCGAGCGCCTGCTCCAGGCGCCCGCACGCGACGTCCGGTCGGCCTACGGCCGCCTCGACCGCAGCGAGGTCGGCCAGGATCACCGACCGCTGCTTGCCGTCGGAGTCCAGTAGCCCGGCCAAAGCGTCCTCCAGGGTGGCACGCGCTTGAGGGAGATGTCCTGCGACGAGCTCGGTGTGGCCACGGAACGCGGTGAGCCGGGCCTCGGAGAACCAGGTGAACCAGTCCGGAGTCGTTTCGTCGCCCCTGGCCGCGAGGATGTCGGCGGCATGGCGAAGCAGGACGAGCGCACCCCGATGATCACCGGAGCGGCTCAGACACTCGGCTTCCACAGCATCGAGCCAGGCGAGGAACTGGGCACCCGCCGGCGCGCGGCGGGCGTAGGCCCGCGCCGCCTGCATCCGCTCCATGGTGTCGTCGAGCCGCCCCGCCCAGCCGGGGATGAAGGCCGTGTGAGCGAGCACCGCAGCGCCGAGCAGCGAGTCGTCCGCCTCGCCGGCCGCCTGAAGCGCGCGGACGAAGGTGGCGTCGGCCAGGTCGGGTTGTCGCAGGTCGAAGAATTCGATCCGCCCGGCCAGCAGAAGTGACTCCGCCAGAGCGGCCGCGAGAATCCGCCGCGCGACGCCGGAGGTCTCCCCGAGGAGGGCCGTCCCGAGCTCGGCGTGGCCGACGACGGCCTGCACGAGGGTGGCGGGGGCAACACTCCAGTACAGCCTACGGTGTGCCTCGGTCACTACGGCGAAGTCCTGTCCAATGGTGGCCGGTTGGGCGCCGATGGCCAGCGATGGGCGCGGCAGGGCGGCGCGAAGCGCGGTCGGGGCAGGCACGCTGCGGGACTGCCTGGATGGGGTCCCGGGAGCGGCGGCCGGACCGCGGTCCCAGGGGGCACGGAAACCGAGTTGCTCCACGGGGAGGTGCAACACCCGTACGAGCAGGCGCTGGTAATCGTCCTGGGGCCAGGGCGGAGTGTCCGACTCCCAGCGACGGATCTGACGGAGGCTGACGTCCACCTGCCCCATACCGAGCTGTCGCGCAGCGGTGGCGAGCGCGCTCGCGAAGGCGCCCTGGGAGGAGAAGCCGGCGGCCTGTCGGGCTGCCTTGAGTGCCGTGTTGCCGAGGGGACGGGCCATGGCGGGCCTCCAGGTCGGTCTACTGACTGGCACTCAACTGTAGGACCAGGATGCCGTTACGCGGACCCATGAAGCATATTCCGGGCCATCGCGGCATGAATACGTCCCTTAAGTGTCCTCTATGCGGCCTTCAAGACATCGGTTCAGGGCTCGATGCTGTAGGCAGCAGGATCACGACGAGTGATCGAAGCGCGACAGATTGCAACGCAGGAGGTTCGGCATGCCTGGCGGCACCCAACAACAAGACGTGGCGGGCCCGCCACCCACCACGTGTACCGACTGCCCGTCACCGGATGCTCCGCACCGTGGCGAGCTCGTGACGTCCCGAGTCGCTGACGGCGTCGTCCGCGACGAGCAGGCGCGTCGCTGCACGCCGTGTCACATCGCCCACCGAAGTCCAGCACCCGCCCAGGGAAACTCCTGATGACCACCACTGATCCCCGGCATGCCGACCTCTACATCTCGGCCGCCACCTTCCTGCACCGGCACGCCCTGCACCCCGACCCGGCCACCTACCTGGCGCACGGGTATGTCGACCTGTGCCTCGCGGCGTGGCCCGGCGCTCGTGGTGTCGAGTTCGATCTGGCAACCCGCTGGGCGCTGTGGACATGGCTGACGGACGACCTGTTCGACGTCGAACTGCGTGACTCCTCGCCGGGCACGGTCAGCCGCACGGTCCTGGACCTGCTGGCCGTGGCCGGCGGCACCGACCGGCCCGGCCCAGGCGCGCAACCGCTGCTGGCCGCCCTGGCTGAACTCGTCCGCGAGACCGCGGAGCTGATGCCGGACACGTGGCAACGCCGGCACTACGAGCAGTTCGAGGAGTGGCTGCACGCCGCCGCCGAGAAGCTTCTCGACTACACCCAGCCCGGCCGGCCCCCCACGCTGCGCGCCTACCTGACGATCCGGCCCGCGGACGGCGCCATGCTGATGGCCGCGATGTGGACGGAGCTCGCGCTGGGCTGTGTCACGCCGGACTGGTCGGATCCGCTCGTGCGGTCGATGCTGGCCTGCTTCTCGGCCTGCGGGACCACGGTCAATGACCTCGCCGACCGCACCGGCACCTTCACCCCGGCCGCCGCACTGGTGAACCAGGGGGCGGCGGTGCCCGAGGCACGACAGCGGAGTGCCGCGTGGCTGCGGGGCGAGGAGTACCGCTGGTGGATGCTGTGCACCGCGGTCCGGACCGGCGGCTACGACCGGGCGACCGTGGACCTCGCGCGCGGGCTTGACCGGTTCCGGGCCGCACTGACCGGCTGGACGGCCAGGAGCGCCCGGTATGCGCCCAGTGCCCCGACCGGGAGCCCAACGTCTTTGCCAAAGAGGTGACTTGAGGGCGATCCGGCGGCTACTGTTCCCGCACGTGCCAGCCCTTCCATGGCTCGAGATCCACAGGAGGTCGCATGGTCCCTTCCGGGAGCCCGCTGGGTCGGGTTCTGCCCAAGGCCGGTCCGAACAGCCGGCTCCTGCGATTTGCGACCGGCAGGGTCATCCGCCTCAGCGGCTCCACCCGGGCGGGGCTGGTGCTGGTGGGCTGCACGGTGATGGGACTGTCCTGGTTCCTGCCCTGGTACTCGGTCCTGTACTGGCTCAAGGACCAGCAGGGGTTCCACACCGCCATGGGCAGCAACCACTACTCGACGACCGAGGTCATCGGCCCGGAGGCCGCGGCCCACGGCAACAACTTCGTCGTGGAACGGGACTACTCGGGCTCCACGCTGGTGACGAGCGCGCGGCAGTTGCGTGAGCTGGCCCTGTCCGAGCAGTACTACAAGTACATCCTCATCCTGGGTGTCGTGGCGCTGGTTGCGGTCTGGGCGCACGGTGAGAAGCGACGGGACAACCGCTTCTTCCGAGCGGTCGCCCGGATCGCGGACATCTCCGAGGGCCTGGGCGTCATCGCCGCCGTCGCCTACGTGGTCGACAAGACCGCCAACCTCACCTCCCTGCACACGGTCGAGAGCGCCGCCACCGCGCAACTGGTGCAGGACCTCGGCTCCCAGGGCGGCGGCTCGTCCGCCATCGCCTTCGTCTCGGCGGGGTTCTCCACCGGGTTCATCGCCGTCACGGTCGGCCTGGTCATCGCCGGGTTCGGCGTGCTGGCCGGTGAGCGGTCGGACGACGAGGGCGACAGCCGTGGCCCCTCCTCGCGGGCGGCGGTCGCCTGGTTCGCCGTCGGCCGGCTGCTGGCCAACCTGCTGCTCCTCGTGGGCCTGGTGTACATCGCCGCCAGCCTGCTGGTCTTCATCTGACGCGGCACCCGCGCGGCCGGCCACCCCGGTGCGCGGGTGCGCGGATACCGCGGCGCGTCAGGTGCTGATGGTGGCGACGGGCTCCAGGCCGTAGGTGCGGGCGTAGCCGTTCTCGGTGCCGACGAGGAGCTCGACGACCTCGAAGTAGCGGTCCCAGAAAGGGGTTTCGCGCAGGGCATCGATGAGGAGCTGGTAGGCGTGGTGGTCGTCGGCCTCCCACACCCAGACGTCGGTGACCCGGGCGGAGTAGAACTCGGTGTCGTAGAAGCGTGAACGGACGCCGGTGGTCCTCGACTTGATCGCGGGCAGGACCTCGGTGGTGAAGGCCTCGACGCGCTGCGGGACGCTCAGGGCGAGCCACTCGGGCGTGGTCTTGACGAGCATGAACGCCGTGACCGGCGGTTCGGTCTGCTCAACGGACATCAGGTGTCTGCCAATCAAAGGTGGTCGGTGGGGACTTCAGGAGAGGACGGCGGCCTTGAGGTTCTGCGCGCACCACCGCTCGAAGCCGGTGGGCGAGGCGGTGGCCGGGGTGCGGGTGACACCCGCGTCCAGACCCAGGTCCTTGGCCCGCTTCATCTCGACGATGCCCTCGACGAACGCCTCGTCGAGGCCGTGGCCGAGGAGCGCGGCGCGCATCTCGTCGAGCGGCCGGCGTTCGTAGCGGACGGGGCGGCCGAGCTGTTCGGTCATGATGCGGGCCAGGTCGTTGGGCGACAGGTCCTGCGGCCCGAGGACCGGGACGCTGTCGGCACCGGTCCACGAGCGGTCCAGCAACAGGCCGGCGGCCACGGCCGCGATGTCGGCGGTGGCCACGCGCGGGACCCGGCGGTCGGGGTCGGCGGAGTCGGTGAAGACGCCCCGCTCGCGGATCGACGCGGACTCCTCCAGCAGGTTCTCGAAGAAGGACGGGTTGGCCAGGGCCCGGTAGGCGACGCCGCTGGTGGCGATGAGGTCGTCCAGGGCGAGGGAGGTGGTGACCAGGCCGGCCCGGTCGGCGAGCGGGGTGCCGCGGCCGAGCGCGGAGACACCGACGACATGGCCGACGCCGTGGGTGGCCAGCGCCCGCACCGCGGGGGCGCTGAAGCCGGTGTAGGCGTCCCGCGGGGTCGTGGTGGCGTCCGGGGGGACGAGCCAGAAGACGGCGTCCGCACCCTCGAAGGCCCGGTCGACCACCTCGGCGTCGCCGTGCGAGCCGACGACGACCTCGACGCGTCCGCGGGCCGCGGCCGGCAGCCGGGCGGGATCGCGCACGATCACGCGCAGCTCCTCGCCCGCGGCGGGGGCGGACTCCAGGAGGCCGGAGAGCAGGTGACGGCCGATGTTCCCGGTGGGAGCGGTAATGACGATCATGAAAACCTCGCAGGTCGTGCCGGTCGGTACGCCCCTCATCCTGCTGAGGACCCGGGTGCTGCCACAATGGGAACTTCGGCACGGAATCATTGACGGAAACGGAATGATGCAGGTGAACGCCCCGGACCCGGGCCTCGACGCCAATCTCGCCATCGCCCTGGACGCCCTGCTGACCGAGCAGAGCGTCACCCTGGCCGCCGCCCGCCTGCACACCTCGCCCGCCGCCATGAGCCGCACGCTCGCCCGCCTGCGCCGCACGCTGCAGGATCCGCTGCTGGTCCGGGCCGGGCAGCGCATGGTCCCCACCCCGCGCGCGCTGGCCCTGCGCGAGGAGGCCGCGGCCGTGGTGCGCAGCCTGGGCGCCCTGCTCGGCCCGGACCCGGGCGTCGACCTGACCACCCTGCGCGGCACGTTCACCCTCCAGGCCGCCGACCTGGTCGGCGCGGCCCTGGCCCCCGAACTGCTGCGACTGGCCGAGCGGGAGGCGCCGGGGCTCTCGTTCCGGCTGCGGGCCGAGGAGTTGGAGGCCGGCCCGGCCCTGCGCGACGGCCGGATCGACCTGGAGGTCGGGTCCATCGACCACGTGGACCCCGAGACCCGGGTCGAGGAGCTGGTCAGCCTGCGCATGGTGGCCGGCGTCCGGCCCGGTCATCCACTGACCGAGGGCACCCTCACCCCGGCCCGGCTCGCCGCCGCCCAGCACGTCGCGGTCAGCCGCCGCGGCCGGTTCACCGGCCCGCTGGACACCGCCCTGGCGGCGCAGGGCCTGCACCGGCGGGTCGGCATCGTCCTCCCCAGCCACCTGGCCGCCATGACCCTCGCCGCCCGCAGCGACGTCGTCTGCCTGGTGCCCGCCGCACACCCCGGCGCCGGCGCCTCGCCCCTCACCGGCAACGCCGTCGCCCTCGGACTGCACCTGCTGGACATCCCGCTCACCCTGCCGCCGGTGACCCTCGGCATGGCCTGGCACCCCCGCCACGCGTCCGACCGGGCCCACCACTGGCTGCGCGACGCCGTCCGCCGAACCCTGCGCCGCGCCGAGCACTGACGGACGGCCGGTCAGCCCCGACGCCCGGTCAGCCCGGGACCACTCCCCCGAGCAACTCGCCCTGGAAGACCGCCTCGTAGGGGAGCGTGACACCGAACGCCCGCTCCGCCAGGAGCAGCATCCCGGACACCGAGGTCGAGCCCGTCGCGTCCGGTGAGGGGTCCAGCCCGACCTGCGCCATGACCGGGTTCAGGTGGTCCGGCGCAGTGCCGTGCCGGGTCGAGGGCATGCCCGGGTCGAAGTCGCAGATGGGCTCGGCGTCCTCCCAGTAGGCGAACCACGGGATCGTCATGGTGCTGACCAGCGTGCAGGCGCGCGTGCCGGCCGAGACCGCCGCCATGACACCGCCCTCCAGCGCTCTGGCACCCCAGGCCTGCACCGCGAAGGCCCAGCCGCCGTGCACCCCGGCCCGGATCATCACGATGTCGTCGTCCAACTGCCTCCCCTGGCAGTCCACCTCGTCGATCCAGTCGATCGACTCCGGCTCGCACCCCATCCGCAGCAGCAGGGTCCGCGCGTCCAGGCCCTCCGCGAAGGTGACGGAGAACCCGGTGTCGAACGCCTTCGTGAGCCACCCCAACGTGCCGTCCACCCAGGGCTCCTTCCTCATCGGACCTGAAGCATGGTCACCGGGCGCCCAGCGCGTCCAACTCCGCCGTGATCGCGGCGCGCAGGGCGTCGTGCCGCGGGCCGAGCGCGAACCGCTCGTCGCGCCAGTGCTCGCGGGGGTGCAGCCAGACCGGCAGGCCGACCAGCTCGGCGGGCTCCCAGCTGTAGCGCGGCCAGACGTGGGCGTGCAGGAAGCCGTCGGTGTTGCCGAGGATCTCCAGGTTCACCCGGCGGAAGGCCGGGTCCAGCCGGGCGCAGGCGCGCTCCAGGGCCTCGCCCAGGCGTTCCATGTCGGCCAGGAACGCCAGCCGCCTGGCCCGGGGCAGGTCGGTCAGCCGCTCCACGTGCGGCTCGTCGGCCAACAGGACCGAGTAGCCGGGCAGGAACTGGACGTCCCCGATCACCGCGAAACCCGCGTCCAGGCGGCGCAGCACCGTGGGGTTCTCGCCGCGCAGGGCGCTGCCGATGCGGTCCGCCCGCCAGTCCTCGATCATGGTCGGCAGCCTATCGGGCCGTGCTCGGCCGAACAGGCCCTAGGCTCGGCGGGTGAACGATCGACCGTCCCCGTCACCGTCATCGCCCCCGCCCCCGCCGCCGTCATCGCCGCCGCCGGCCGAGGCGCTGCTGCCCGTGCCCGGCGACGCCGCCGGGCCGGAGCTGCTGGCCGAGCGCGTCACCTGCCGCGGCTGCGGGCGGCCGTTGCACGATCCGCAGTCGCGGATGCTGCGGCTGGGCCCGGGGTGCCGGCACCCCGCCGAGCCGGTGCGCCGGCGCGAGGTCGAACAGGAGACGCTGCCGGGCCTGTAGGGCGCGCTCACGCCCCCAGCGACGGGACCGGCTGCGGGGCGGGCGGGCCGGCGTAGCGGGCGGCGGGACGGATGATCTTGCTGTCCTCGGCCTGCTCCAGGATGTTCGCGCACCAGCCCACGATCCGGGCCGCGCCGAAGGTGGGCGTGAACATCTCCCGCGGCACCCCGCACTGGTCCATGACCACCCCCGCGTAGTACTCGACGTTGGTGAACAGCTCGCGCCCGGGCTTGAGTTCGGCCAGCGCCTCGAGCACGTGCCGCTCCACCTGGACGGCCAGCGCGGACCAGCCGCCACCGAGGCGCTCGGCGACCGCGCGCAGCATCCGTGAGCGCGGGTCCTCGGTGCGGTAGACGGGGTGGCCGAAGCCCATGATCCGCTCGCCGCGCACCACCCGGTCGCGCACCCACTCCTCGGCCTGGTCGGGCGAGCCGATCGCGTCCAGGGTGTCCAGCGCGCGGCTGGGGGCGCCGCCGTGCAACGGGCCGGACAGGGCGCCCAGCGCGCCGGTGACGCAGGCGGCGAGGTCGGCGCCGGTGGAGGCGATCACCCGGGCGGTGAAGGTGGAGGCGTTGAAGCCGTGGTCCACCGTCGAGATCAGGTACTGCTCGATCGCCCGGGTGTGCTCGGGGCCGGGCACCCGGCCGCTGATCATGTAGAGGTAGTTGGCCGCGAACCCGAGGTCGGCGCGCGGGTCGAGCGGCTCCAGCCCCTGCCCGACCCGGTACAGGGCCGCGATCAGGGTGGGCGCCAGCGCGCTGAGGTAGCGCGCGTCGGCCCGCCGGCCGGCCGGGTCGGTGTCGTAGAGCGGGCGCAGACCGCGCAGCGCGCCCGCCACCGGCAGCAGGGTGCGCAGCCCGGCGAGCGGGCCGTCGGACGCCGTGGCCGCGGCCACCGGCGCCAGCAGCGCCCGCAGTTCGGCCGGCAGCGCGCGCAGCGGGGCGGTCTCGGCGGTGAAGGCGGCGCGCTGGGCGGCGTCGGCGGGCAGCGCGCCGTCCAGCATCAGGGCCCAGACGTCCTCGAAGGTGCGCTGCTCGGCGAGGTCGATCGCGGAGTACTGGCGGTAGTGGTAGAAGCCCTCACGGCCGCGGACGTCGCCGATCCGGGTCTCGGTGACGACGACACCGCTGAGCCCGCGCGGGACGTCGATGACGCCGACCTCTCGGCGCGCGGGGGTGGCTGCAGGGCTGACAGCGGACGCACTCATGGTGGATTCCTTCGTACGGGACTGACGCGGTGCTTGCTAATGTCGTCCTCGCGATCAATCCTGTCAACGTTGATTGGATCAACATGGATCGCCCAGCCGAGAGAGCGAGTGCAGGCATGCCGGAGCAGAGCCCCGAGGAACCGCTGCTGACCACTCAGCAGGCCGCCCGCCGCCTGGGCGTCAAGCCCGAGACGCTGTACGCGTACGTCAGCCGGGGCCTGATCGAACGGGTCCGCTCGCGCGACGGCAAGGGCAGCCTCTTCGCCGCCGCGGCCGTCGAGGAGCTGGCCGCCCGCAGCGGCCGGGCCGGCGGCACCCGGGCCGCGCCCGCCGCGCCGGCCCCGATCCGCACCCGGCTGACGCTGATCGAGGACGACCTGCTGCGCTACCGCGGGCGCGACGTGGCCGCCCTCGCCACCGCCGCACGGCCCGAGCGGGCCCGCTTCGAGGCGGTCGCGGAGTGGCTCTGGCGCGGCGAGGACGTGCCCGGCGCGCACTTCACCGCGCCGCCGCCCGCCCGCGCCGCCCCCCCCCCGCCCCCCCCCCCCGCCCCCCCCCCCCCCCGCCCCCCCCCCCGGGCGGCGCCCGACGCGCTCCCGGCGCGGGCCCGGGTGGCCGACCGGTTCCGGGCGGCCGTGACGGCGGCGGCGGTCGCCGACCCGCTGCGCTTCGACCTGCGGCCGGCGGGCGTGCTGGCCGCCGCCCGCGCACTGATCCCCGCCCTGCTGGCCGCCGCGCCGCCGTTCGACGCCCCCGACACCGGCCCCGACGGCGACGGCGACGGCGACGGCGACGGCGACGGCGACGGCGACGGCCGGCGACACCCCCGACGCCTCGGTCGCCGAACTGCTCTGGCCGCGACTGACCGCCACGGCCCCCACCCCCGAGGGCCTGCGCGCGCTCGACGGCGCGCTGGTCCTGGTCGCCGACCACGACGTGGCCGCCTCCACCTACGCCGCCCGGATCGCCGCCTCCACCCGCGCGCACCCGTACGCCGTGGTGAGCGCCGGCCTCGCCGTCCTGGAGGGCCCGCTGCACGGCGGCGCGGGCGCCCTCGCGCACCGGCTGATCGCCGACGCGACGGCCAGCGGCGACCCGCTGGGCGTGCTGGCCGACCGGCTGCGCGCGGAGGGCTGGGTGCCCGGCTTCGGGCACACCCTCTACCAGCGGCACGACCCGCGCGCGGTGGCACTGCTCGGGCTGCTCGAAGCGGTGCCCGACCCGCACGGGGTGCGCCCGGTCGTCACCGCGCTGGTCACCGCCGCGGGCGAACGGCTGGGCACCTTCCCCAACTCGGACTTCGCGCTCGCCGTGCTCGCCCACCTGACCGGGATGCCCGCCGACGCCACCGAGGCGCTGGTCGCCGCGGCCCGTTCGGCCGGCTGGATCGCGCACGCGCTGGAGGAGTACCAGGCACCCGCCAGCCGGCACCGCCCGCGCGGCCTGTACGTCGGCCACGGCGGACCCGAGGACGCCTGACGGTTCACCAACATGTCATGTGTCCAGGACTCCTGAGGGTAGCGAGGCTTCACCACGCAGTGGTGGCCTGGTAGTCGGCACCCGGGCTCGCCCTGCGGGTGCCGACCACCAGGCCACCACCCCCGGGAGGCACATCCATGCGCGCCACCAGGTTCCTCGGCCTCGCCGCCGCCCTCTGTTCCGCCGCCCTGTGCGCCACCGCCGTGCCGGCCCAGGCCGCCGGCGCCACGTACTCCCTGCTGGTCTTCCCCGACCAGAGCCACAGCAGCGTCTACTCGTTCATCACCTCGGCCACCAAGTCGATCGACATGACGATGTACGAGCTGCGCGACACCACCGCCGTCAACGACCTGGTCAGCCGCTCCCGGGCCGGCGTCAAGGTCCGGGTGATCCTGGACGCGCAGCACACCTCGGTCAACGGCTCGGCGTACTCCACGCTCAGGGCCGCCGGGGTCGGGGTGACCTACTCCTCCTCGGCGTACGTCTACACGCACCAGAAGACCATCACCGTGGACGGCGCCAAGTCGCTGATCCTGAGCGGCAATCTGGACTCGGTGTACTACGCGAACGACCGCGACTACGGCGTCTTCGACAACGACGTCAACGACGTCGCGGCGATCGAGAGGGTCTTCGCCGCCGACTACGCCAAGACCTCCGTCACCCCCTCCGACGGCGACAACCTGCTCTGGTCGCCCACCGACTCGCAGTCGCGCCTGCTGGCCCTGATCAACGGCGCCCACCAGTCGCTCGACGTCGAGGAGTTGGAGTTCGGCGACCCGGCCGTGGTGAACGCCCTGGCGGCGGCGGCCGGGCGCGGGGTGAGCGTGCGGGTGGTCGGCATGGACCCCGGCAGCTACGGCGCCCAGTTCGACCAGGTGACCGCGGCCGGCGCCGGCGTGGTGACCTACTCGTCCTCCGGCGGACTCTACGTGCACGCCAAGGCCGTCGTCGCCGACTACGGGACCGGCACCGCCAAGGTGGAGGTCGGCTCGATCAACCTGTCCGACAACTCGCTCAACAGCAACCGCGAACTGGGCCTGATCATCAGCGACCCGGGCGTCCTGACCGGCGTGGAGACCACCTTCGCCACCGACTTCGCGGGCGGCACCCCCTACTAGGACCTGCCTCGGGTGGGGTGCGGGCGACCACCGGGTGATGGTGTGCCATTGCAATGACACACCATCACTCCTGCTGCTAGGGTCCCGAGTCAGCGATGGCCACCGCTCCTCCACGGCACCCTCACCCCGAGAAGCTGGAGTCCCTCCGATGACCCTCCACGCCCGGCGCGCAGCCGCCACCGCCCTCACCCTGGCCGCCCTGTTCGGCGTCGGCGCGACCACCGCCTGCGCCGCGCAGGCCGACGACTTCGTCTTCAGCGGCTCCGGCCGCACCCTGCCGGCCGCCACCCAGCTGGCCGACCTGGCCGCCTCCGGCGCCGGCTACAACCCGGCGCTCTGCCGGCAGGTGGCCCAGCCGGAGCGCTCCGGCTGGACCGTCACGCTGTACTGCGCGGACTGATCCCCCGGGCCGACGACCCCGGTCATCCCAGGTCACCCCGGGCGGGCGGGGGCGGGAAGTCGGATCGTAGCCATGTCGTTCTGTGAGCCAAGGAGGTGGATAACCGGCTTGTCTTTCTAAGACC
>NZ_BAAALF010000005.1:32884-117597 GCF_039528135.1 Kitasatospora nipponensis
GGGGGGGGGGGGCCGGGCCCCCCCCCCCCGCCCGTCCGCGTGCGCACGGTATAGACGGCGTATTGCCGCGTTCCTGACAGGTCATCAACTCCGCTGCTAGGGTCCCGGATCAGCGGCCACCACCGCTCCTTCACCGCACCCTCACCCCGAGAAGCTGGAGCTCCGATGACCCTCCACGCCCGGCGCGCCGCGGCCACCACCCTCGCGCTGACCGCCCTGTTCGGCCTCTCCACGGCCGCCGCCTCCACCGCCCAGGCGGCCGAACTCACCTTCCGCGGCGTCGGCCTGACCCTGTCCCAGGCGAACCAGCGGGCCGACATCGCCGCCACGGAGGCCAACATCGACCCGGAGCAGTGCGACAACGTCTCGGGCCGCACCAGCGACGGCCGCTGGGTCGTCATCCTGACCTGCGAGCTCTGAGAGCACTCCGGAGCCGTCCGCCGCCCGGCGGCGTCGTACCACCCCTCCCCCCTTCACCAGCTGCGCCGAGCCGGTCTCCAGCCTGCCCAATTCCCTTGCAGCAGGCCGGTGCTGACGGTGATCGCCCCACAGATACACAGACTTCTCCCACATTCCTGACACATCCCCTACACAACTGCTAGGGTCTTGCTCGTGCACTCAGCAGTGCACAGGAACAGCACGCTCACCCTTCGAGAAGCTGGAGTTCCCCATGTCGATCCGTGCACGGCGCCTCGTCGCCACCGCCGCCACCGTTGCCGCCCTCGTCGCCGTCCCCGCCACCGCCGCGGTCGCCGCGCCGGCCTCGGCGCAGAGCGTCAAGCCCGCGTACAACTCCTCGGTCAGCCACTTCTACGGTGCCGGCAACTCGCAGGCGAGCGCCGCCACCATCGCCTACAACTCGGCCGCCAACCACGGCTTCACCGCCGACCGCTGCACCGTGGAGCACGCGCTCGACGGTGCCGGCTGGTGGGTCGTCGTCCTCGCCTGCTCCTGATCTCCGCCGCCCGGACGGACCAGGTGCGCCACCGGTCCTCACTCCCCGTCGGCGATATGATCGACAACCACGTCGAGATCATGGGGGACTGATGAACGGTCAGTGGGAACTGCTCGGTGGCGAGGGCCGCGACAGCGGCGGCATCGAGGCGTACGTGGTCCGTCCGGCGGGCACTCCGCTGGGTGCGGTGGTGGTCTGCTCGGAGCTCTACGGGGTGAACGCGTACGTCCGCGACACCTGCGCGCAGCTGGCGCGGGCCGGGTACACCGCGCTGGCACCCGACTACTACTGGCGCCGGGCCCGGCGCACCGCCCTCGGCTACAGCGCCGAGGAGCGCGAGGAGGGCCTGGTGCTGATGCGGGCGCTGGACCGCGACGAGCTGGTCGCCGACGCGGCCACCGCCCTCGCCGCGGCCCGCACCGCGGCCGGCGGGCGCGGCGTGGCCTTCCTCGGCCTGAGCATGGGCGGCCACATCGCGGTGCGCGCCGCCACCGAGCTGACGTTCGAGCTCGCCGCGGTCTTCTACCCGGGCTGGCTGCTCAACTCCGGCTTCCCGCTGGTCGGCCCGGTCCCGCCGCTGGAGCAGAGCGGGCGCATCGCCGCCGGCGGCGCCTACCTGCTCGGCTTCCGCGGCGAGTTGGACCACATCATCACGGCCGAGGAGTGGCAGCAGGCCGAGCAGCGGCTGACCGCCGCCGGCGTCCCGCACCGCCTGGTGAGCTACCCGGGCGCCCGGCACGGCTTCGCCTGCGTGGACCGTCCGGCCGACTACGACCCGAAGGCCGGCGCGGACGCCTGGCAGCAGGTGTACGCCGCCCTCGCCGAGCACCTCTGAGGGCCCCGCGGCGCACCCCGCCGCGGCTCGACGGCACAGCGCGGAAGGGCCCCGGGGTACGCACCCCGGGGCCCTCCTCGTTCACCCGCCCGAGCGCTCGGCGCCCGGGCACCAGCACTCAGCGGCCCGTCACGCGCCGCGCAGCACCGCGCCCGTCCCGCTCAGCGCCGCGGCCACCGCGCTCTCGCGGGCGGCCGAGGCCTCGTCGGCGGTCAGCGTGCGGTCGGTGGCACGGAAGCGCAGCGCGTATGCCAGCGACTTCTTGCCCTCGCCCACCTGCTCGCCGGTGAAGACGTCGAACAGCCGGATGTCCTCCAGCAGTTCACCCGCTCCGGCCCGCAGCGCGGCCTCCACGTCGGCGGCCGGCACGGCCGCGTCCACGATCAGCGCCACGTCCTGGGTCGCCACCGGGTAACCGGAGACCGTCGGACCCTCGACCCGCGTCTCGCCGTCGGCGGCCAGCAGATCCAGGTCGAGCTCCATGACGCTGGTGCGGTCCGGCAGGTTCAGCGACTTGACCACCCGCGGGTGCAGCTCGCCGGCGTGGCCGACCACCCGATCGGTGCCCGCGACCAGCAGCTGGGCGCAGCGGCCCGGGTGCCAGGGCGCCGACTGCCCCTGGCGGACGGCCAGTTCGACACCGGCGGCGCGGGCCACCGTGCGGGCCGCCTCGACGGCGTCCGCCCAGCCGGCCTGCTCGCCACGACCCCACCAGCCGGACGGCAGCCGCTCGCCGGCCAGCGCCACGGCCACCCGGCGCGGCTGGTGCGGCAGCGCGGCGTTCAGCTCGGCCAGCTCCTGCTCGCTGGGACGGCGGTCGACGGCCGGCCGCGGGGCCACCTTCGGCTCCGCCTCGGGCAGGAAGACCGTGCCGGTCTCGAAGATCGCCAGGTCGGTGTTGCCCCGGCCCAGGTTGCGCCGCAGCGCGCCGAGCAGACCGGGCAGCAGCGTGGTGCGCAGCGCCGGCTCCTCGTCGTTCAGCGGGTTGACCAGCTTGACGGTGCGCCGGCGCGCGTCGCCCGCCTCCAGGCCCAGCGCGTCGAAGGCGGCCTCGCCGACGAACGGGTAGTTGTTGACCTCGACGTAGCCGGCGGTGGCCAGCGCCACGCCGACCCGGCGGTGCATCCGCTGGGCGGCCGTCAGCCCCTTGCCCGGCGGGACCAGCGGCATCCGGGCCGGGACGTTGTCGTAGCCCTCCAGCCGGATGACCTCCTCCGCCAGGTCGTTGGGGTCGGTCAGGTCGGGGCGCCAGGTCGGCGGGGTGACCTCGAGCAGGTCGCCGCCCGCCACCGAGCAGCCCACCTCCTGCAGGCGCCGGGCGACGGTCTCGCGACCGTACTCGGTGCCCGCGACCCGGTCCGGCAGGTCGGCGGCGATGGTGATGGTGCGCACCGGGTGCGGGGCGGCGATGTCGGTGACGCCCGCCTCGGCGGTGCCGCCGGCGATCAGCACCAGCAGGTCCACCGCGCGCTGGGCCGCGGCCCGGGCCGCCTCCGGGTCCACGCCGCGCTCGAAGCGCTTGGAGGCCTCGGAGGGCAGCTTGTGCCGCTTGGCGCTGCGGGCGATGGAGACCGGGTCGAAGTGCGCGGCCTCGATGATCACCTCGGTGGTGCCGGTGACCTGGCCGGTGGCCGGGTCCGCCACCGGGTCGAGGATCTCGGTGGAGGCCCCGCCCATCACGCCCGCCAGGCCGATCGGCCCGGAGTTGTCGCAGATCAGCAGGTCCTCGGCACCGAGCGTGCGCTTGACGCCGTCCAGCGTGGTGAGGGTCTCCCCCTCGGCCGCGCGGCGGACCTGGATCGGGCCGTCCACCCGGTTGCGGTCGTAGGCGTGCAGCGGCTGCCCGACCTCCAGCATCACGTAGTTGGTGATGTCGACGGTGAGCGAGATGGGCCGCACGTGCATCTTCTGCAGGCGGCGCTGCAGCCAGATCGGCGACTTGGCGGCCGGGTCCAGGCCGACCACGGTGCGGGCCACGAAACGGTCGCAGCCCGCCGGGTCGGCGACCTTGACCAGGTAGCCGTAGGAGTTGGCCGGCGGCACGTCCAGCAGCGCCGGGTCGGCCAGCGGCAGTCCGTAGGCGGCGGCGGCCTCGCGGGCCACCCCGCGCATCGACAGGCAGTAGCCGCGGTCGGGGGTGACCGCGATGTCCAGCACCTCGTCGACCAGTTGGAGCAGCTCGATGGCGTCGGTGCCCACCTCGTACTCCGGCGGCAGCACGATGATGCCGTCGTGATCGTCACCCATGCCGAGCTCGCGCGCCGAGCAGATCATGCCGGCCGAGGTGTGGCCGTAGGTCTGCCGGGCGGCGATCGGGAAGGGGCCGGGCAGCACGGCGCCGGGCAGCACCACGACGACCTTGTCACCGACCGCGAAGTTGCGCGCGCCGCAGACGATCTCCTGCGGCTCGCCGGTGCCGTTGGCGTCGCCCACGTTGACCCAGCAGTGCCGGATCGGCTTCTTGAACCCGGTCAGCTCCTCGATCGACAGGACCTGACCGACCACCAGCGGGCCCTTGAGGTCGGCGCCGAGCTGCTCGACGGTCTCGACCTCCAGACCGGCCCGGACCAGCTTCTCGGCCAGCTCGCGACCGGTCACGCCGGCCGGCAGGTCGACGTACTCACGCAGCCAGGAAAGCGGGACGCGCATCAGATCTCCACCCCGAACGGGAGAGTGAAGCGCACATCACCCTCGACCATGTCGCGCATGTCGGCGACGTTGTGACGGTTCATCAGGATTCGCTCGAGACCCAGGCCGAACGCGAAGCCGCTGTAGCGGTTCGGGTCCACGCCGGAGGCGACCAGCACCCGCGGGTTGACCACACCGCAGCCGCCCAGCTCGATCCAGCCCTCCGAGGAGCAGGTGCGGCAGGGCCGGTCCGGGTTGCCGACGCTCTCGCCCCGGCAGACGAAGCACTGCAGGTCGATCTCGGCGCTGGGCTCGGTGAAGGGGAAGTACGAGGGCCGCCAGCGCAGCTCCAGGCCGTCGCCGATCAGCTTGGAGACCAGCTGCTCGATGGTGCCCTTGAGGTCCGCGAAGGTGATGCCCTCGTCGACCGCGATGCCCTCGAGCTGGCGGAAGACCGGGGTGTGGGTGGCGTCCAGCTCGTCGGTCCGGTAGACCCGGCCGGGGCAGACCGCGAAGATCGGCGGCTGGCGGTCGAGCATGGTGCGGATCTGCACCGGCGAGGTCTGGGTGCGCAGCACCAGGCCGGAGTCGGGCGAGCCGTCGGCGGCGGCCACGAAGAAGGTGTCCTGCATCGAGCGGGCCGGGTGGTCCGGGCCCAGGTTGAGCGCGTCGAAGTTGAGCCACTCGGCCTCGACCTCGGGGCCCTCCTCGATGCTGTAGCCCATCGCGACGAAGGTGTCCTCGATGCGCTCGGCCAGCGTGGTGAGCGGGTGGCGCGCACCGCGCGGGGCGCGGTCGTAGGGCAGCGTGACGTCCACCGCCTCCTCGACCAGCACCCGGGCGTCGCGCTCGGCCTCCAGCTCGACCTGACGCTTCGCCAGCGCCTGGTTGACGGCGCCGCGGGCCTGGCCGATCAGCTTGCCGGCCGCCGCCTTGGCGTGCGGCGGCAGTGCGCCGATCTCGCGGTTGGCCAGCGACAGGGCGCTGCGGTCGCCGGTGTGCGCGACCTTGGCCGCCTTCAGCTCGTCCAGGCTGCCGGCGGCGGCGAAGGCCGCGACGGCCGCGTCCCGGGCGCGCTCGACCTCTTCGGGCTTCAACGCCTCGACCTCCACCGGGTCGTACGACTTGTTGGGTGCCGACATCTCTATGTTTCCCGTGCTCCTGCTCGTCCGTGCTCGGATATGCAACCGCGCCGTACCATCGCCACGTCCTGCGTGGCCGGGCAGCGGGCAGCCCCTTCCGGCACGTTCCGTCCGACGGTGCCGGGTGGATCGGGGAAGGGTGTCCGCGGCTCGGCCGCACCGGGCGTTACACCAGGTCGAGTGTAGTCGCAGGGCGCGCACCGCCTGGTTTTCGTCCCACGGCTCGAAGGCCTGGGCGGGACGCGGCAGCCCGGTCGCCTGAAAGGGGGGTCTCGGCCCGCCGGGCCCGTGGGTCTGCGTCAGACCATGAAGTCGGGCACCCCGGCGGGCAGGATAAATCGGAACCGCGCGCCGCCGCCGGGTGCGCGGTCGATCCGGATGGCGCCGCCGTGGGCCTCCACGATGCCCTTGACGATGTAGAGGCCCAGGCCCGTCCCGCCGCGCTTGCTGCCGCGCCAGAAACGGGTGAAGACGCGCGGCATCGACTCCTCGGGGATGCCGCTGCCTTCGTCGCTCACGGTGACCGCTGTCCCTTCCACGACCCGGGGCGGGGTGCCCGGGTGCTCCCAGCCGGCGGCCTCGACGATCTCCTTCGCCGGCGCCACCTCGATGGTGACAGTTCCCTCGCCGTGCCGCACCGCGTTTTCCAGCAGGTTGGCGAGCACCTGGTCGACCTTGTCGGGGTCCGCCCACTGCTGCGGCAGCGGCTCGGCGAGCCGGATGTCGAAGCGCTCGGCCGGGATGCCGGCGGCCACCTTGCCGTCCACGTGCCGCTGCACGGCCGCCGCCAGGTCCACCACCTGCTTGCGGATCTCCAGGCGCCCGGCGTCGATGCGGGAGATGTCCAGCAGTTCGGCGATCAGCCGCGTCACCCGGTCGGCGTCGGCGTTGACGGTCTCCAGCATCACCCGCTTCTGACCGTCGGTGAAGCGCTCCCACTTGTTGAGCAGGGTCGCGGTGAAGCCCTTGACGCTGGTCAGCGGCGAGCGCAGCTCGTGCGCGACGGTGGCGATCAGCTCCGCGTGGGCCCGCTCGGTGCGCCGGCGCGCCTCGGTGCCGCGCAGCGCCACCACCAGCTGACGCAGCGGACCGCGCGGCGTACCGCGCACGTACCGGGCGGAGACCAGCACCTCGCGGGTGGTACCGGCCAGCAGTAAGTTGCGTTCCGGCTGCCGGGTGCGGATGGCCAGCCCGCCGTAGGGGTCGCTCAGCGGCCACCAGCGGCGGCCGTCCAGGTCCTCCAGCGGCAGTGCCTCCTCCAGCGGGCGGCCCAGCGCCTGCTCGGGGCGGATGCCGGTGAGGCGGGCGGCGGCACGGTTGAAGCAGACCACCAGGCCCTGGGCGTCGGCGACCAGCAGGCCGTCCGGCAGATCGTCGGGATCCACCGGCAGCGCTGCCCCCGCGGCTCTCGGCCGGCCCTCGCTGGCGACCATGGACGTCCTCCCGATCCGATCGACCCGCACGACTGGCCCCCGCCCTCGTGAGCCCGACCCTAGCGCTCCGTGCCCGCGTCGCGACACCCTGCGGGCGAACGCTGTGCGCGAGCCGAGGCATAGAGGCAGACGGCGGCGGCGGTGGCGAGGTTGAGGCTCTCCGCGTGCCCGTGGATGGGCACGCGCACCACCTCGTCGGCGAGTGCGCGGGTCGGCTCCGGCAGGCCCCACGCCTCGTTGCCGAAGACCCAGGCGGTCGGGGCGCCCAGGGTGCCCTCGTCCAGCTCCTGGTCGAGGTCGCGCTCCCCCGCCCCGTCGGCCGCCAGCACCCGCACGCCGGCGGCGCGCAGCCGCGCCACCACCTGCTCCACCGGGACCCCCACCGCCACCGGCAGGTGGAAGAGGCTGCCCACCGAGGCGCGCACCGCCTTGGGGTTGTAGAGGTCCACCGAGGCGTCGGTGAGCACCACGGCGTCGGCGCCGGCGGCGTCCGCGGTGCGCAGCACCGTCCCGGCGTTCCCGGGGTCGCGCACGTGCGCCAGCACGGCCACCAGCTTCGGCCGGGACCGCAGCACCTCCTCGAAGGGGGTGTCCAGGAACCGGCAGAGCGCCACGATGCCCTGCGGGGTGACGGTGTCGCAGATGTCGGCGATCACCTCGTCGGTGGCGGTCAGCACCGGCAGGCCCGCCTCCCGGGCGGCCGCCACGATGTCCGCGTGCCGCTCGGCCGCCTCCGTCGTCAGGTAGACCTCGACCACGGCGTGCTCGCCGCTGCCCGGCAGCAGGCCGAACGCGACCGCCTCGCGGACCGCCTGCGGACCCTCGGCCAGGAAGCGGCGGTCCTTGCCGCGCTGGGCCCGCCGGGCGAGCTTGCGGGCGGCGATCACCCGCGGCGAGCGGAGCGAGCTGAGCTGGGGGAGGTCGGTGCCGGCCATGGTCTCGCGATCTGGGTGACGGGGGACGACGAAGTGGGGAGCGTACGGCGGGGGGAACGTACGGACCCGCAGGCTCACGGGGAGCCTGCGGGTCCGGTGTACTGCCTGGATCAGGCGGCGTCGGCAGCGGCCTTCGGCGCGTTGACGTCGGCCGGCAGCGCCTTCTGGGCAGCCTCGACCAGCGACGCGAACGCGTTCGGGTCGTTGACGGCCAGCTCGGCCAGCATCTTGCGGTCGATCTCGATGCTGGCGGCCTTGAGGCCCTGCACGAAGCGGTTGTAGGTCATGCCGTTGGCACGGGCCGCAGCGTTGATGCGCTGGATCCAGAGCTGACGGAAGTCGCCCTTGCGCTTCTTGCGGTCGTTGTAGTTGTAAACGAGCGAGTGGGTGACCTGCTCCTTGGCCTTGCGGTACAGGCGCGACCGCTGGCCGCGGTAACCCTTCGCCCGCTCAAGGATGACCCGACGCTTCTTCTGGGCGTTCACTGCCCGCTTGACGCGTGCCACTTCATTACTCCTTGGGTTGGACCACGGACTACTTCACGTGGTCCGTCAATCGAATAGGTCGGAAAGGATCAGCCGGACTCCGTGACCCGGGGGCCACGGCGGGCGATCACTTGCCGAGAAGCTTCTTGATCTTCTTGGCGTCGGCGGGGGCAACCACGACGGTGCCGGCCAGCTTGCGGGTCAGCGTGGAGGGCTTGTGCTCCAGGAGGTGGCGACGGCCGGCGCGCTCGCGCAGCACCTTGCCAGAGCCCGTGATCTTGAAGCGCTTGCTGGCGCCACTGTGCGTCTTCTGCTTCGGCATGTCGCCGTATCTCCTCGTCGGTCCGCCCCGGCCCGCGCTCGCACGCGGGCCCGGGCGCTGGGGTGTTCTCCGGTCATCGGGGCGGGAGCCCCGGGACCGTGGTGACCGGATCACTCGAACCGGCCCGAGCCCTGACGGGCTCAGGCGTCCTGAGCGACCTCGGTCGGCTGCTCGGTCTCGGCGGCGGCGGTGTCCTCGCCGGCCTCGACCTGGTCCGCGTCCGCCTCGTCGGCGGTGTCGTCGTCGTCAAGGTCCGCGTCGGCCTCGAGCGCGGCGTTCTCCGCCTCGAGAGCCGCGTCGTCGGCCTCAGAAGTGTCGTCGGGGCCGCCGGTGCGGCCCTGGCGCTCGGCCTTGCGGGCGTCGGCCAGCGCACGGGCCTCGGCCATGGCCTCGGTCTTCTTCTTGTGCGGGCCGAGAACCATGATCATGTTACGGCCGTCCTGCTTGGCCGAGCTCTCCACGAAGCCCAGCTCCTGGACGTCGTTGGCGAGCCGCTGCAGCAGTCGGAAACCCAGCTCGGGACGGGACTGCTCGCGACCACGGAACATGATCGTGATCTTGACCTTGTCGCCCTGCTTGAGGAACCGGACGACGTGACCCTTCTTGGTGTCATAGTCGTGCGGGTCGATCTTCGGCCGGAGCTTCATCTCCTTGATGACCGTGTGCGCCTGGTTCTTGCGCGCCTCACGGGCCTTCATGGCCGACTCGTACTTGAACTTGCCGTAGTCCATGAGCTTGCACACCGGCGGCCGGGCGGTCGCCGCGACCTCGACCAGGTCGAGGTCGTACTCCTGCGCAAGCTCCAGCGCCTTGGCAAGCGGCACGATGCCGACCTGCTCGCCGCTGGGACCGACGAGTCGCACCTCGGGGACGCGAATCCGGTCGTTGATGCGGGGCTCGGTGCTGATGGGGCCTCCTCGGTTGCACCTTCTGCGTTGCGGCCGTCAGGGCGGCGGTCGCACGTAGTGGACTTCGACCACTGGGCGGGGCTTCATTCGTGCTGCGCTGCGACCCGGGTGCTTCCAGGGCACCGCGGCACGAAAAAAGCCCCGCTCGGTAGGCAAGCGGGGCTCCACACACTCCGGGGGCCGCGTCCGATGACGGACGCTGCGGGCGACGCGCGGCCTGACGGCTGCTGTCGCGGACCGGGACCCGTCGACCCTGGGGACGATCGGGTGGGAGACTTTCGCGGTTGCCCTCTCGGGCCTCCTGGGTGGAGCCTCCTCTTGCTGGCCGGGCACACCTCTCGGCGACCTGGCCGGTCAGGTACCCACAGTACACCACCGGGCAGGTGACGTCGCCCGGGGCGCCCCTTGTACCGTCTACAGGGTACGGATCCACCCTTGATGGAATGAGCCCCCCTTGAGCAGCGAGCCCACCAGCGAGCCCACCGGCGCCGACGAGGCGATCGGCTTCGACGACCTGACCCGCGACATCGCCGAGGTGCCGGCCGTCGAGGTGATCACCACCGTCGCGGTGCACCTGATGAGCGCGGCCGCCGTGAAGTGCGGCCTCGCCGAGGGCGGCGCGGCCGACAAGGACCTCGACGAGGCCCGCAAGCTGATCACCGCGCTGGCCGGACTGGTCACCGCCGGCGCCCCCGAGATCAGCAACTTCCACGCCGCCCCGCTGCGCGACGGCCTGCGCTCGCTGCAGCTGGCCTTCCGCGAGGCCTCCCTGGTGCCGGACGCCCCGGGCACCGGACCGGGCGAGAAGTTCACCGGGCCGGTCTACTCGTAGTTCTCGGTGCTCTGACGAGCCCCGCGGGCGCTCGGCACCCGGCCCCGCCGGGCCCGTCGGAGCACGTGCCGTGGGCCCTGGCTAGCGCTCGTAGAGGCTGCTGCCCGTGGACGTGGTGGTCGCCGGCAGCAGGGCCAGGTCCAGACCGCGGGTCAGGCGCACCCGCAGCACCGGGTCGGCGGCCAGCGCGGCGGCCAGCCGCTGGGCCAGCTCGGCGACGGCGGCCCCGTCGGCCAGGCCCAGCGCGAGCACCGCGTCCGTCTCGCTGCCCGGGCGCAGCTCGGCCCGCAGCACCTGCGGCTCGGCGGCCACCAGCGCCCGGACGGCCTCGCGCACCTGCGGGTCCTCGACCGGCGGCCGCCAGGCGCGGTTCTCCGCCACCGCGCGCATCCGGGCCCCGGTCAGCTCGTACGTCACCGGCCCGGCCGGGTCGATCAGCAGCGTGTCGGCCCGCTCCGCGTAGGCGGTCAGCACGGCCTGCGGCGCGGCCACCGGTGCCGGGCGGGCGTCGGCCTGCCAGGCGGCCAGCGAGGCGAGCGAGGTGAAGGCGGGCAGCGCCCGGCGGCCGTCGGCGGCCTCCAGCACCGGCACCGCCATGTCGCTGGTCTTCTCGTGCCGCAGCCCGTTCGCGTCGGTCTCCACCTCCCCCAGCAGTGCCACGATCGGCACCATCAGCCGGGCCGCCGGCAGCGCCGCGAGCAGAGCCGCCTCAGCGGCCGGGTCGCGCGCCCAGTCGGCCAGCGCGGTGGCCAGGGCGGGGTCGGCGCTGCCGTCGTCGTCGGCGAATCCGGGGTTCGGGATGTTCTTGCGGTCCACCCGGCGAGCCTAGCCGCTGGCCGCAGGCCTCCCCGACGGCCTCGGCCGGTGCCGAACGGCGGCGACCGGCGGCGCCGTCCCGCGGTCCGTGCGGACGACCGGCCGCGCCGCGACCCTACCCAGCGGTAGCGGTGGTGTGGCAGTCTGCCGCCCATGGCCCACCACACCTCTCTGGCAGCGGCTCCCCCCGCGGCCGACCGCGCCCGCTACGACCGGGCCACCGCGCACCTGGACGCCCCGCTGGCCCTGGTCGACCTGGAGGCCTTCGACGCCAACGCGGCCGACCTGGTCCGGCGGGCCGCCGGCAAGCCGATCCGGGTGGCCAGCAAGTCGGTGCGCTGCCGGGCCCTGCTGGAACGCGTGCTCGCCATGCCGGGATTCGCGGGCGTGATGAGCTTCACCCTCGCCGAGTCGATCTGGCTGACCAGGGCGGGCCTGCGCGACGTGCTGCTCGCCTACCCCTCGGCCGACCGGAGCGCCTTCGCCGAGCTGACGGCCGATCCCAAGCTCGCCGAGAACATCACCGTGCTGGTCGACGACCCCTCCCAGCTCGACCTGATCGACGCGGCCCGCGAGGGCGGACCGGGCACCGGCCGGCCGGTGCGGGTCTGCCTGGAACTGGACACCGCGCTGCACCTGTTCGGCGGACGGGTCCGGGTCGGCGCGCGCCGCTCCCCGCTGCGCACCCCCGAGCAGCTGCGCGAGCTGGCCGAACTGGTCGAGCGGCGGCCGGGGTTCACCGTGGTGGGGCTGATGGCCTACGAGGGGCACATCGCCGGGGTCGGCGACCGGATCGCGGGCCGGCCGGTGCGCTCGCGGATGATCCAGCTGATGCAGGCCCGGGCGCGCGCCGAACTGGCCGAGCGCCGCTGGGCGGTGGTCCGGGCGGTGCGCGAGGTGGCGGACCTGGAGTTCGTCAACGGCGGCGGCACCGGCAGCGTGGAGACCACGGTGGCCGAGGCCGCGGTGACCGAGGTGGCGGCGGGATCCGGGCTGTACCTGCCGCGGCTCTTCGACAACTACCGCGCGTTCAGCGGCCGGCCGGCCGCGCTCTTCGCCCAGCCGGTGGTGCGCCGGCCGGGGGCGGGCGCGGTCACCGTGCTCGGCGGCGGCTACCCGGCCTCCGGCGCGGCCGGACCCGACCGCTCCCCGGTGCCCTACCTGCCGGCCGGGCTGCGCTACGACGGCCAGGAGGGCGCCGGCGAGGTGCAGACCCCGCTGCTGGGCGAGGCGGCCGACGCGCTGCGGGTCGGCGACCGGGTCTGGTTCCGGCACGCCAAGGCCGGCGAGCTGTGCGAGCGCTTCGCCGCGCTGCACCTGGTCGAGGGCGACCGGCTGGTGGAGACCGTACCGACCTACCGCGGCGAGGGCATGACCTTCCTCTGATCAACCGGCTCTGGACGACCGGCCCTGACCGACCGGCCGCTGAACGGCCGGGCGCTGGACGGCCGGGCGCTGGACGGCCGGGCGCCCCGCCACCTGGGCCCGGGGGGCCGGTGGCGGGGCGCGGAGCGGGGTCCGATCCGGCGACGCCGCGTCAGGTGTTGGTCCCACCGCCGGCCGAGCCGCCGCCGCCCTGGTAGTCGGCGATCCCGCTGATGATGGTGTCCATCACCGAGACGGCCGGAGCCTTGGCCGCGATGTCGAAGCCGAGCCGGACCGAGATCAGGCTCTTGCCGTCGGCGGACGGGAAGACCACCGACTCCACCGTGCCGTCGTTGCCCTGCTCCGCCCCGACCTGCCAGCGGACCAGGTAGCCGCTGCGGCCGTCCACGGTGACCGGCTCGGACTTCAGTTCCTGGTGGGACTTGATGTTCCCGTAGGACTCCTTCGCCGCGGCGACGATGTCGCTCTTGGCGGCGGCCTGCGGGTCGGTGCCCTCGATCCGGTCGGTGTTGACGCCGCCGAGCGAGCAGGTGGTGGTCGCGCTGCCGCCCGAGTCGCCGCTGCCGCCCGAGCCACCGGACCCGGTGCTGCCCGGGCACTGGTACTCGCCGATGCTGAGGGCCGCCGTGCCCGCCCGGGTGGTCCCGCCCTGCCAGCCGGCCGGGATGGGCAGCGAGATCCCGTTCACCTCGTCGGCGGCCACCCCGCTCCGCGACGCACCGCCGCCGGAGCCGCCGCCGTTCGCCCCGCCGCCGGAACCGCCGTTTCCTCCGCTACCGCCGAAGCCCGGGAAACCGGGGAAACCCGGGAAACCGCCGCTGCCGCCGGAGCCACCGTTGCCGCCCAGACCGCCGGAGCCGCCCGAGCCGCCGTTGAAGCCGTTGCCCCCGCTGCCGTTGTTGTTGCCGCCCCCGTTGCCACCCCCGTTGAGGCCGCCGCCGTTGCCGTTCTGGCCGCGCTTGTGGCCGGGCTGCTGGGTGTTCTGCGGCGCGGCCTGCGGGTGCTTGCCGTCCTTGTCGTGGTGGTCCACCGCGAGGTAGGTGGCGCCGGAGCCCACCGCGAGGCCCAGCAGGCCCGCCACGGCGGCCGCGACCACCACGGGTCGCAGCAGCCGCTTGCGCAGCGAGGGCTTCTTGGGGGCGGGGAACCCCTCGGCGCCGAAGGCGGCGGCGGTCGGCGGCTCGGGGAAGCGCACGGTGCCGTTGTCCAGCACCTCGCCCTCGATCACCCGGGGGCCTTCGCTCCCCAAGCCGCTCCCCGGGTCACTACCCGGGTCGCCTGCCGGGTCGCCCGCCTGCTCACCCCCCTGGTCGCCGTCCGTCCGGGCGACGTCGAGGACGGCGGTCCGCTCCTCGGCGCTCTCCTCCTCGGCGGAGGCTGCCGCGCCGCCCGGACGGGTGGTGGCCGTCCAGCCGGCGCCATCCCACCAGCGCTCAGGCCGGGGGTCACTGGTCGTGTCCTGCGGGTCCGGGTACCACCCGGCCGGAATCTTCGCTTCGCTCACACCAGGAAATGTATGGGCCGACGGATAAACGCGATATCAACGGAACGGCACAATCGGGCCCATTCGCATGAGATTACGGTGAGAGTGCGATCCGGGGGGCCAGAATCGCAATGACAACGGTCACCAGTGCAGCCTTTGGATCTTGCTCCGATCTGGGGTTCACTTCCCTCCAGGGCACCTGTCCTCGAGTACCTCTGCGTTCAGGAGACGACCGCGATGACCGGCCACAGCGACTCCCACGACCACGACGACCACCGCGACCACGCCCATGACCACGGCGGCGGCCACGGCGGGCACGGCGGCCACGGGCACTCGCACGGGGTGGCCGCCGACGCCGACCGCCGCTGGCTGATGAGCGCCCTGGTGCTGATCGTGGTCTTCATGGCCGGCGAGGTCGTGGTCGGCTTCGCGGCGCAGTCGCTGGCACTGATCTCCGACGCGGCGCACATGCTGACCGACGCGGCCTCCATCGTGCTGGCGCTGATCGCCATGCGGCTGGCCGCCCGGCCGGCCCGCGGCGGGTTCACCTTCGGCCTCAAGCGCGCCGAGATCCTCTCCGCCCAGGCCAACGGCGTCACGCTGCTGGTCCTGTCGGCCTGGCTGGGGTACGAGGCCATCGGCCGGCTGATCGACCCGCCGGACACCGAGGGCGGGCTGGTGCTGGTCACCGCGCTGGTCGGGATCGTGGTCAACCTGGCCGCCGCCTGGTGCATGTCCAAGGCCAACCGCAGCTCGCTGAACGTCGAGGGCGCCTTCCAGCACGTGGTGACCGACCTCTACGCCTTCATCGCCACCGCGGTGGCCGGCGCGGTGGTGCTGGTCACCGGCTTCGCCCGGGCCGACGCGATCGCCTCACTGGTCGTGGTGGCGCTGATGCTGCGCGCCGGCACCGGTCTGGTCCGCGACTCCGCGCGGATCTTCCTGGAGGCCGCACCGGCCGGCGTGGACCCCGACGCGCTGGCCGACGAGCTGGTGGCCGCCCCGGAGGTGGTGGAGATCCACGACCTGCACCTGTGGGAGATCACCTCGGGCCTGCCGGCGCTCTCCGCGCACATCCTGGTGGCTCCCGGCGGGGACTGCCACGCGGTCCGCCGCGACCTGCAGCGCCGGCTGCGCGAGGAGTACCGGATCACCCACGCCACGCTCCAGGTGGACCACGTCGGCGAGGACGAGGAGCAGCAGCAACTGCTGCAGATCACCGACGCCGTGGCGGCCGCCGAGCTGGCCGGCGCGGAGCACTGCGCCGACTCGCACGGCCCGGTGCACCGGGCCGGGCCGCACGCCCACTGAGCAGCGCCGCCGCCGCAGACCCGGCCGGGTGTCCCGGAATGCCGCCGGGCCGGACGATGTTCGCGCAGTCATGACTACTGTGCTGCGGTACGCCGCCTTCACCACCACCCCCGACGGCGGCAACAAGGCCGGCGTGGTGCCGCAGGCCGCCGGCCTGACGGACGATCGGATGCTGGCGATCGCCGCCGAACTGGGCTACTCGGAGACCGCCTTCCTCACCCCCGCCCCGCAGGGTCCCGACCGCACCTACGCCGTGCGGTACTTCGCGCCGACCCTGGAGGTGCCGTTCTGCGGCCACGCGACGATCGCGGCCGCCGTGGCGATGGCCGAGCTGGAGGGCCCGGGCGACCTGCTCTTCGAGACCAGGGCCGGCAGCGTGCCGGTGGCGGTGGTGGCCGGGCCGGACGGCGTGCTGCGCGCGACGCTGACCAGCGTCGAGCCGCACGTGCTGGACGTCGAGCCGGCCGACCTGGCCGAGGCGCTGGCCGCACTCGACTGGTCGGCCGCCGACCTGGACCCGGCGCTGCCCCCGCGGATCGCCTACGCCGGCGCCCGGCACCTGGTGCTGGCCGCCGCCACCCGGGAGCGGCTGGCCGACCTGGCGTACGACTTCGACCGGCTGGCCGCCTTCATGACGGCGCGTGACCTGGTCACCCTGCAGCTGGTCTGGCGCGCCTCCGCGACGGTCTTCCACGCCCGCGACCCGTTCCCGGTCGGCGGGGTGGTGGAGGACCCGGCCACCGGCGCCGCCGCGGCCGCCTTCGGCGCCTACCTGCGCGAGCTGGGCGAGGCCGTCGGGGACACCGAGCTGACCCTGCACCAGGGCGAGGACCTCGGCAGCCCCGGCGAGCTGACGGTGACGCTGAGCGCGGGCGACGCCCGGGTCCGGGTCTCCGGCGCGGCGGTGCGGCTGCCGTGACCGGCCGCGACCGGGCCGCCGCCCCTCGCCCGCGCGGCGGCCGGCGGCGGGTCCGGCGCGGTGTCCGAAGGCGGACCGGCGCGGTGTCCGGCCGGGAACTGTCGGCGGCGTGCGGGATGATCGGGGCGTGACCGCACCGCGACTGATGCTCCTCGACTCCGCCAGCCTCTACTTCCGGGCGTACTTCGGCGTCCCCGAGTCCGTGAAGTCCCCCGACGGCCTTCCGGTGAACGCCGTCCGGGGCCTGCTCGACTTCATCACCCGCCTGGTCCAGGACCACCACCCCGACCAGCTGGTGGCCTGCATGGACGCCGACTGGCGCCCGCAGTGGCGGGTGGACCTGATCCCGACCTACAAGACCCACCGGCTGGCCCCCGAGAGCGCCGGCGGCGCCGAGGGAGCCGAGGAGGTCCCGGACACCCTCTCCCCCCAGGTCCCGGTGATCGAGCAGGTGCTGGACGCGCTCGGCATCGCGCGCGTCGGCGTCCCCGGCTACGAGGCCGACGACGTGATCGGCACCCTGGCCACCCGGGCGAGCGGCCCGGTGCAGATCGTCACCGGCGACCGCGACCTCTTCCAACTGGTCGACGACGCACGGCAGGTAACCGTCCTCTACCCGCTCAAGGGAGTCGGCTCCGCCCAGCTCACCGACGAGGCGGTGCTGCGCGAGAAGTACGGCGTCGGCGGCGCGCAGTACGCGGAGATGGCGGCCCTGCGCGGCGACCCCAGCGACGGGCTGCCCGGGGTGAAGGGCATCGGCGAGAAGACCGCCACCCAACTCATCCACGAGTACGGCGACCTGGCGGGCATCCGCGCCGCGGCCGCCGACCCGCTCTCCAAGCTCACGCCCGCCCGCCGCAGGAACATCCTCGAAGCCGCCCCCTACCTCGACGTCGCCCCCACCGTGGTCCGGGTCGCCACCGACATCCCGCTGCCCGACTTCGACCCCACCCTCCCGGCCGAGCCCCTCGACCCCATGACCCTCGAGGACCTCTCCACCCGCTGGGGCCTGGGCACCTCCCTCACCCGCCTCCTCGACACCCTCGCCGCCACTCGCTGAACCCGGAGCCGCCTGCCCGGCGCCCCGGCAAATCGCGTTGCCCGTCGCTGACACGCCTCCGTAGGGTGGCGGGCAACGACGTGTAGCTCAGTGAGCCAGAGCACCAGACTCCGGATCTGGAGGGCGCGGGGGCAGGACCCGCCACGTCGGCCATGGACAACAACGCTGATCAGCAGCAGCCGACCGCCACCGTCTCCACCGACCACGCCCACGGGCAGCTCGCCCGGGCCTTCGTCACCGCGCTCTCCCACCCCGACGCGGCGACCCGCTCGCGCGCCGAGGACCGCCTCGACCGGTGGCGCGCGGCGCTGGCCGGAATGGCGGACGGCTCCCTGCGGGTCGGCAGCCGCACCCCGGTGGCCGGGCTGCCCGCATGGGCCACCCTCGAAGTGCTGCACGGCGGCTTCGCCAGTGGCCGGGCCTGCGCCGAGGGGCCGCTGCGACCGTACGAGATCGAGGCCTGCCGGGCGGCGGGCATCGCCGCGGACCGGGCCGCGCTCTTCGCCCACTCGCTCACCGAGGCCGGACTGACCGGGCTGTGGGAGCTGCTGGACGGCGGGCGCTACCGGGTGACGGTGCCGGAGGAGGCCGCGCTGCTCACGGTGGCCTGGCTGGTGCGGGCCGGCGAGCAGCAGGCCGCCCTCGAACTGGTCACCGTGCTGGCACCGTTCGCCGCCCGACTGCGGTTCACCCCGCCGACCGGCGACGGACCGGCACCCGCGGTCGACGTCGTCCACCGGCAGACCGTCGCGAGCAGCGTCGAGGCCCTGGAGCGGCGCGGCCCGAACCACGCGGTGGAGACCCAGCGGGAGGCGTTGACGGTCTGGCTGCCGTTCTCCGACGAGCTGCTCGCCCACTGGCTGGAGACCGCCGGGCCGGACGGCCGGGTGCTGCACCACGACCCGGGCACCGAATGGCACCGGCGTGGGGCCGAACTCCTGCTGCGCTACCGGCTGTTGGCTGCCGCGAACCCGCTCTGCGGCAAGCACCGCAGCTCGCGGCAGAACCTCGGCATCCTCCGCACCTGCCTCGAACTGACGGTGTCCGGAGAGGCGTTGACACCTCGATGGGCCGGACTCCTGCGCGTCGCGGCCGAGTCGATGGTGCGCCGACGTGGCCTGCCCGGCTCCGATCGGCACACCGCGTTGCGCCGGCTCCAGGCCGAGCAGGCCGCGCTGCCCTCCCACCACGCGCTGGCCCGGCTGCTGCTGGCCCGGCTCGCCGAACTGCCCCGGCACGACGGGCTGGCGGATCCCGAGAGCGTGCTCGCGCCCACCGGTCCCCTCGAGGCGGAGCAGCACGGAATCCCGGTCGGCACGGCGTTCCCGGCCGAGCTGCGCAGGCCGGTGCTGGCCGCCACCAGTGCCCCGGTGGAGACCCTGGTCGGCCTCGGCCTGGTGCCCTCGGCCGAGGTGCTGGCCGAGCTGGCACCGCAGTTGGCTTCGGCGGTGGAGGCGGACGCCTACCGGGACCGGGCGCTGGGCGCCCTCGCGGCGGCCCACCACCGGGCGTTCGCGGGGCGGCGCTCGCTCCTGCTGCTGGACTACGCGCGCCAGGTACGGGCCGAGGAACTCCCCTGGGTGCGGGCCACCGAGGCGCACCGCGGCGCCGGCGAGCGTGAACTCGCCCTGCTGCGGCGGCTGGGCGGCCTCGCGGTCACCACCTTCCCCGGCACCATCCTGCCGAACCCGCTGGTGAGCGAGCTGGCGGCACTGGCCCGCCGGGGCGACCTCGGCCTGCCGTTCGTGGAGGAACTGGCGGCCGACATCTTCATGGGCGGCTTCACGCCGAAGTACCTCGCCGCCGCCAGGATCGCCGCCGACCTGCTCCAGGGGACGCTCTACGAGCGGTACTACGGCATCGACTACGCGGCGGTGCACGCGATGGCGGACGACGAGCCGGGGCGCGGCGGCCGGCGTCCCGCCACCTCGACCGCCTTCTCCGCCCTGTGCCGGGAGCGGGCGGGCCGCGCGGCCTCCTCGAGGTCGGTGGCCGGCAACGGCACGGTGATCGAGCAGGCCCAGATCCTCACCACCCACAACCTGGCCACGCTGGTCGGGCCCGTCGGCACCACCCCCGCCGACGGCTGGGAGGCGCCGGCCCTCGGCGCCTTCGCGACCACCGCCCGGCTGGTGACCCGGGCCGGGCGACTCCCGCGCCCGCTGGCCACCGTGAAGAACGCGGCCTTCGCCTGGCGGCAGATGGTCTTCCACCTGTCGCTCTGCACGCCGCAGGCCCAGCGGGCGGTGCTCGACGGGCTCGTGGCGGACCACCCGGCCCCGCTGGCCCCGGCCGTCGCCGGGCTGCGGCTGGTCGCGTCCGGCGGCCGGTTCGGGGACGACGGCACCGCCGGGGACTCCTCGCGCCGGCTGCTCGGCTGGACGGTCGGCCCGCACTGGCTGCTCCGCCGCTGAGGGCCGCCTCACGAGGCCGCCCACCACGTCACCCCGCGGCCTCTCGGCCTTCCGATGCCGTCGGACTTCTGTCGTCAGTGAACGATGTGACGTGATCACATTCGGTCTCTTGTGGTCTTCACCCGCGATGCCCCCGGCCGCTCCGCAACCATGGATCGCAGGCGGTCGGCGCGGGGGGACGGGCAGACGGGGGCGGACCCGTCGGCCGACTCCTCACAGGGCGGCCCCGCCTGCCTGCTGCGGTGAACTCGCGCCCCCGCATGTCCAGCGGGGGCGCCTTTCCTGAGGAGTGGTCATGCCGGCTCTTGGAAACCGACCTGAGTGGTCACCTCCGTCCCCGCGGGCCCAGGGCCCGACCCCGGCGGCCCGGTCGTGACCCCCACCCCGCTGGACCAACTCCTGCGCGGCCCCGGCGGCCTGGGCACGGCCGGGCTGTACCCGGGCCAGACCACCCGGTCGCTCCCGGACGCGGCGCCGATCCCGGCCACCCCGCCGGATCCGGTCGCGCCGCCGATCCCGGAGGCGGCGGTGCCGAGCCCGGAAGAGGCGGCGGCCGACGAAGCGGACGGCACACCCGTCCCGGGCCTCTACCACCACCCCGTCCCCGAGCCCGACCCCGCGCGGGTCGCGGAGGTCAGCCGCCGGGTCAAGGAGTGGGCGGTGGACGAGGTCCAGCTCTTCCCGCCCGAGTGGGAGGACCAGTTCGACGGCTTCGCGCTGGGCCGCTACATGGTCGCCTGCCACCCCGACGCCCCCACCGTCGACCACCTGATGGTCGCCACCCGGCTGATGGCGGCCGAGAACGTGCTCGACGACTGCTACTGCGAGGACCACGGCGGCTCGCCGGTCGGCCTGGGCGGGCGCCTGCTGCTGGCGCACACCGCCCTGGACCCGCTGCACACCACCCCCGGCTACCAACCGGCCTGGCAGGACTCGCTGCAGGGCGACGCCCCCCGGCGGGCCTACCGCTCCGCCATGGAGTACTTCGTGCGCGCCGCCTCGCCCTCCCAGGCGGACCGGTACCGGCACGACATGGCCCGCCTGCACCTGGGGTACCTCGCCGAGGCCGCCTGGGCGCAGACGGAGTACGTGCCGCAGGTGTGGGAGTACCTGGCGATGCGCCAGTTCAACAACTTCCGTCCCTGTCCCACCATCACCGACACGGTCGGCGGCTACGAACTGCCCGCGGACCTGCACGCGCTGCCCGCCCTGCAGCGGATCATCGCGCTCGGTTCGAACGCCACCACGATCGTCAACGACCTGTACTCGTACACCAAGGAGCTCGCCTCCCCCGGCCTGCACCTGAACCTGCCGGTGGTGATCGCCGAGCGCGAGCGCCTGACGGCCCGCGAGGGGTACCTGAAGGCCGTCGAGGTCCACAACGACCTGATGCACGCCTTCGAGGCCGAGGCGGCCGCCCTCGCCGCCGCCTGCCCCTCCCCGCTCGTGCTGCGCTTCCTGCGCGGCCTGGCGGTCTGGGTCGACGGCAACCACCACTGGCACCGGACCAACACCTACCGCTACACCCTGCCCGACTTCTGGTAACCGAGGAGACGCACATGACCACGGCAGACATCACCCCCACCCGCACCGCCGCCATCCCCGGTCCCGCGACCTCCTACCAGGGCGACATCGCCCGGTACTGGGACCACGAGGCCCGGCCGGTCAACCTGCGCCTGGGCGACGTGGACGGCCTCTACCACCACCACTACGGGATCGGGGACATCGACCAGGCCGCCCTCGGGGACCCGAACGGCAGCGGGCGCGAGGAGCGGGTGATCGCCGAACTGCACCGCCTGGAGTCGGCGCAGACCGACGTCCTGCTCGACAACCTCGGCCACGTGCCCCGCGAGGCCACGCTGGTGGACGCCGGCTGCGGGCGCGGCGGCTCGATGGTGATGGCCCACCAGCGCTTCGGCTGCCACGTCGAGGGCGTGACGCTCTCCGCCAAGCAGGCCGACTTCGGCAACCAGCGCGCCCTCGACCTGGGCATCGACGGCTTCGTCCGCTCGCGGGTGGCCAACATGCTCGACATGCCGTTCGGGACCGGGCAGGTGGCGGCCTCCTGGAACAACGAGTCGAGCATGTACGTCGACCTGGACGACCTCTTCGGCGAGCACTCCCGGATCCTGGAGGTCGGCGGCCGGTACGTGACCATCACCGGGTGCTGGAACCCGGTGTACGGGCAGCCCTCGAAGTGGGTCTCCCAGATCAACGCGCACTTCGAGTGCAACATCCACTCCCGCCGGGAGTACCTGCGCGCGATGGCCGACAACCGCCTGGTGCCGCAGGCCGTGATCGACCTGACCCCCGCGACGGTCCCGTACTGGGAGCTGCGGGCCACCTCCTCCCTGGTGACGGGCATCGAGGAGGCCTTCCTCTCCTCCTACCGGGACGGCTCCTTCCAGTACGTGCTGATCGCGGCCGACCGGATCTGACCGGATCCGACCGCGCCGCCCGTGCGCCCGTAGGCCCGTGTGGCACCCCGGGGGCCGTCCCCGGGGTGCCACACGGCGGTCACCCGGCAAGCAGCACTCACCCGGCGGGTCACTCGGGGCAGGACGTGCCCAGCTCCGTCAGGTACGCGATGACGTGGTGCGGGTCCGCCCCGCCGCAGGCGGCCCGCACGGCCGCGTCGTGGGCGGCCGCCAGCGCGTCCAGCCGGGTCAGCCGGTCCTGGCCGCGGCGCGAGAGGTGGGCCGTGATCCGGCGGCGGTCCTGGCTCGACTGCCGCCGGTAGACCCAGCCGGAGTCGGCCAGCGCGTCCACCACCCGGCTCAGGCTGGCCTGCGGGATCACCAGGGTCTGCGCCAGCTCGCCCATCGCCCGGCCCTCGCCGTCCGCCAGGGCCCGCAGCACCCGCCACTGGTCGACCGTGCAGCCCTCCTCGTCCAGCACGGCGGCCAGTGCGCGCGCCACCTGGCGCTGGGCGACGGTCAGCAGCTCGATCAGCAGTGGCTCCTGCGCCACCGGCGCCACGGCCGGCTCGGGCGTCAACTGCGGTTCGGCGCGCGGCTGTTCGGCGACCTTCGCCCGGCCGGACCCAGCTGCGGTCATCGCCGTTCCCCTCTGTCGATCCCGTCCCGGCTCGTCCCGGCACCGCCGTGACGACCATACTCGCCCCCATGGGCATCGAGGCGAGGCTGGTCGATCCACTCGAAGCGCTGCACGGCGCGCGGGAGCGGCGGGAGACCGGGCGGCCGCGGTCGCTGCGGGTGGCGCTGGTCGTGCCGCAGTCCGGACCGCTGGGGCTGACCGGACCCTCCGCGGTGGACGCGGCGCTGCTCGCCGCCCACGAGGTCAACACGGCCGGCGGGGTGCGCGGGTGCCCGCTGGAACTGGTGCTGGTGGACGGTGGCGCGGCGCCGGCGACCGTGGCGGCGGGGACCCGCGCGCTGCTGGCCGCGGGCGCGGTGGACGCGGTGGCCGGCTGCCACGCCAGTGACGTGCACCGGGCCGTGCGGGCGGTGGTGGCCGGCCGGGTGGCGTACGTCTTCACTCCCCCGCACGAGGGCGGAGCGCGACTGCCCGGCGTGCTCCGCACCGGCGTCGATCCGGCCCGCCAGCTGCGCGGACAGCTCGAACGGCTGACCGCGCGGCACCGGCTGCGGCGGTGGGCGCTGATCGGCAACGACTACGTCTGGCCGCACGCGGTGCACCGGGCGGCCCGCACCCTGCTGGCCGGGACACCCGCGCAGGTGGTCCTGGAGCGGCGGATCCCGATCGGCACGGCGGGCGCCGCGCTCGAACCGCTGTTGGCGGCGCTGCGCCGGTCCCGGGTGGACGCGGTGCTGCTGAGCCTGATCGGCCGCGACCTGGTGGGCTTCAACCGGGCGCTGCGGCACGCCGGCCTCGACCACCTGGTGCGGCTGTCGGCCGCACTGGAGGAGAACGGGCTGCTGGCCTACGGGGGCGACGACAGCGGGACGCTCTACGCGTCGATGCCGTCCTTCGCCTCGCTGGCCCAGGAACGCCGACTGCGGCTCACCGAGCGGCACCTGGCGCTCTTCGGGCCTCGGGCGCCGGTCCTGGACGCCTACGCCGAGGGGCTGTACGACGGCCTGCACCTGGTGGCCGCGCTCGCCGAGCGCCGGGCGCTGGTCCCCCGCGGCCTGACCCGGGCGGCCGGGCGGCTGCTGCACGGTGACGACGCGGCGACCAGGCGGGCGTGGGCGCGCGCTCCGCTCGGCCCGCCCCGCGAGCAGGTCCACCTGGCCCGCGCCGAGGGGCTCGACTTCGCCGTGCTGACGCCCCGAGCGTGAGCGCCGTGCTGACGCCCTGAGCGCCGTGAGCACCATGAGCGCCGTGCGCGCTGCCGGCGCCCGCTGCGCCGTCCGCCCGCTGCCGCCTCCACGGCCGTCACCGACAAAACCCTTCCATTTGGAAATAGTTGCCTCTACTGTCTCCCCCACCCCCACAGGGCCGTCTCGGAGAAGAGAGCAGCCATGGCCGACATTCCCGCCCCCCGGACCATCGAGAACTACGGCTACACCCAGGAGCTGCGCCGCTCCCTGGGCTTTCGCGACCTGCTGGTCTACGGACTGGTCTTCATGGTGCCGATCGCCCCCTTCGGCATCTTCGGCAGCGTCTTCCAGGGCTCCGGCGGCATGGTCGCCCTGGCCTACGCCCTGGGCATGGTGGCGATGATGTTCACCGCGCTCTCCTACGCGCAGATGTCCCGGGCCTTCCCGATGGCGGGCTCGGTGTACACCTACGCCGGCCGCGGGATCGCCGCTCCGGTCGGGTTCCTGGCCGGCTGGATGATCCTGCTGGACTACGTGCTGGTCCCCGGCCTGCTCTACCTGATCGCGAGCGTCGCGATGAACTCGCTGGTGCCGGGCGTACCGGTCTGGCTCTGGCTGGTCGGCTTCGTGCTGCTCAACACCGTGGTCAACTACCTCGGCGTCGAGATGACCTCCCGGGTCAACAAGGTGATGCTGCTCGGCGAGCTGATCGTGCTGGCGCTGTTCGTCGTCGTCGGCCTGGTGGCCCTGGCCCACGGCCGGGGCCGCGGCTTCCACCTCACCCCGCTCTACGACGCGCACACCTTCTCCTGGAGCCTGGTCTTCGGCGCGGTCTCGATCGCCGCGCTGAGCTTCCTGGGCTTCGACGGGATCTCCATGCTCTCGGAGGAGAACAAGGACTCCACCCGCGCCATCGGCCGCTCGATGGTGGCCGCGCTCCTGCTCGCCGGCACCCTGTTCATCGTGCAGACCTGGGTGGCCTCGCTGCTGGTCACCGACCCCGGCGCGCTGATCAGCCAGGGGGACCCCGGCGGGACCGCCTTCTACGACGCGGCCCGCACCGCCGCCGGCGGCTGGCTGGCCACGCTGACCGCCGTCTCCACCGCGGTCGCCTGGGGCTTCGCCAACTCCCTGGTGGCCCAGGCCGCCACCGCGCGACTGCTCTACGCGATGGCCCGCGACCGGCAGTTGCCGTCCTTCCTGGCCCGGATCCACCCCCGGCACCGGGTGCCGGTCAACGCCACCCTGCTCACCGCCGCGGTCTCGCTGGTGCTCGGACTGGCCATGGCGGCGCGGTCCGACGGCATCACGCTGCTGAGCACCCTGGTCAACTTCGGGGCACTGACCACCTTCCTGGTGCTGCACGTCTCAGTGGTGGTGCACTACCTGGTGCGCCGGCGCAGCCGTGACTACTGGCGCCACCTGGTCGCCCCGGTCCTCGGCTTCGCGATCCTGGCGTACGTGGTCGTCAACGCCAACGTGGCCGCCCAGCGCCTCGGCTTCGTCTGGCTGGCGGTCGGCGTGGTCGTGCTGACCGGCCTCATCGCGACCGGCCGCCGGCCCCGGCTGGCCGCCGTCGCCGCACCGGACCCCGACGCGGCGAACCCCGACGCGGCGGACACCGTGACCGCCACCCCTGCCGAGGAGAACCGATGAGCGAGCCCGACCTGGTGACCCTGCACCCCGGCCCGGACGACTACGTCCACACCTTCGGCACCCGCCCCCCGCTCACCACCGTGCGCCCCGGCACGATCGTCGAACTGACCACCGAGGACTGCTTCGGCGGCGCCGTGCGGGGTTTCGGCGACCTGCCCAGCCAGGTCTGCGTCTTCCCCTACCTCAACCCGGTCACCGGCCCGATCGCGGTGGCCGGCGCCGAGCCGGGCGACACCCTCGCGGTGCACTTCGTGGAGATCACCCCGGCCCGCGACTGGGGCGTCTCCAGCACCTTCCCGCACTTCGGCGCCCTCACCGCGACCCACACCACCGCGATGCTGCACCCGCCGCTGGAGGAACGGGTCTGGCTCTACGAGATCGACGTGGCGACCGGCGTCTGCCGCTTCCGCGCCCGCACCGGCGACTTCACCGTCGACCTGCCGCTGGACCCGATGCACGGCACCGTCGGCGTCGCGCCCGCCGCCGGCGAGACGCTGATGTCGATCACCCCGGGCGCGCACGGCGGCAACCTCGACACCCCCGAGATGCGGGCCGGCACGACGGCGTACTTCCGCGTCAACGTCGAGGGCGCCCTGCTGGCGATCGGCGACGGCCACGCCCGGCAAGGCGAGGGGGAGGTCTGCGGGACGGCGGTGGAGACGGCCATGCGCACGGTGGTGGTGGTCGACCTGATCAAGGGCGGCGGGCCCGCCTGGCCCCGGCTGGAGAGCGACGGCCACCTGATCAGCACCGGCTCCGCCCGGCCGCTCGAGGACGCCTTCCGGATCAGCCAGCACGACCTGGTCGGCTGGACCCGCGACCTGCTCGGCCTGGACGAGCTGGACGCCTACCAGTTGGTCAGCCAGGCCGGCCTGGCGCCGGCCGCCAACGTCTGCGACACCAACTACACGATGGTGGCCAAGCTGCCGAAGCGCCTGCTGGGACCGGTGCGCGCCTACGACGGCATGCACGAGCACCTGCGGGCTGTCGGCGCGGCGTACCTGCACCGGCGGTAGGGCCGGGTCCGGCCCGGCGGATCCAGCCGAGTTGTGCAGACATCATGGCGATCCACCGGGCCGGGTTGTGCAGACATCAAGGCCACAGGCCTACGGGGTTGTGCAGACATCTTCCTGCCACGGACTGATCGGCTGCCGTTCTTCCGAACGTACCCGCGGGTAGCTAGGGTTCCGCCGTCCCGCTCAGCCGACCCACCCTCAGGAGCCCTCACCATGACCCCGCTTCGTACCACCGCCGCACTGGCTTCGGCCGTCGTGGCGGCCGCGCTGCTCGGCGCCACCGCCACCCAGTCCGTCTACGCGGCCACCGCGCCCGCCGGCAGCAGCCTCTCGGTCTTCGCCTGGAACGTGGACCTCGGCACCGCGGTGGTGGACTGGAGCCAGAACGAGCAGGCCTCCACCCGCACCCCGGTGGTCGAGTCGATCATCCGCCAGCACAACGCCGACGTCGTCATCCTGGACGAGCTGTTCAACAACACCTCGATCGGCGACATCAACAGCAAGCTCGCCGACCTCTACCCCTACCGCACCCCGGTCGTGGGCGCGACCTGCTCGGGCGGCGGGTGGAACGGGATCAGCGGCAACTGTTCGAGCTCCCCGTTCGTGATCAACGGCGGCACGATGATCCTCTCGAAGTACCCGATCGGCGCCCAGTACGCGCACGTCTACAGCAACTCCACCAGCGGTACCTGGGACTACCACGCCAACAAGGGCGCGGTGCTGGCCAAGGTCACCAAGGCCGGCGTGACCAGCTGGGTGGTCGGCACCCACCTGCAGGCCGACGAGTCGGACGCGCCCACCGCCTCCACCCAGGCCACCCGGCTCGGCCAGCTCGGCGAGGTCAAGTCCTGGGTGAACGGCATCGTCGGCGCGAGCGCCCCGGTGCTCTTCGGCGGCGACCTGAACGTGGAGTACTTCGGCGGGCAGTCCCGCGGCGACTACACCAACGCGCAGAACGCGGTGGGCGGCGTGCTCGGCACCCCGGCCACCGACCCGAGCCAGACCCGCACCACCATGGACTGCGTGGCGGCCAGCTGGTGCCAGTACATGAGCGGCATCGAGACCTTCCCCAAGGACTACCGCGACGACCTGGACTACCTCGGCTACCTGAACGCCCCCGGCCGTCCGGTGCCCCTCGCGCAGCCGACCGTCCAGATCGACTTCGACCCGCAGAGCGGCTGGACCCCGGGGCAGCTCGACACCCGGTCGCCGAGCGACCACTACCCGGTCGAGGCGACCTTCCAGCTCGGCTGAGACCGTCCGGCTCGGCTGAGGCCGTAGCGGGCCCTCGCGGCCCCGACGGCGGTGCGCCCCCGGCAGCGGATCTCCGCTGCCGGGGGCGCACCGGCTTCCGCCCGACCGGGCCGGGCGCAGGGCTCACGCCCGGTCCGGCCCGGCCCGGCGAGGTCTCAGCCGACCGAGGAGTAGGCGATGATGCCCCGGCGCAGCGCGTCGACCGCCTTGCGGGCGGTGGTGCGCAGCGCGGCGTCCTCACCGGCCGCGTCCTGGATCTGGCCGAGCACGTCGATCAGTTGCTTGGTCCAGCGCACGAAGTCGCCGGCCGGCATGTCGGCGTCGCGCAGCACCGCGTCCAGGTTGTGCCCCAGCGCCCAACGGTAGGCGACCCAGGCGAAGCCCAGGTCCGGCTCGCGCTGGCCGACGCCCTCGGCGGTGTTGATCCGGTGCTGCTCCTCCAGCGCGTCCAGGTGGCCCCAGATCCGCACCATCCGGCCGAGGGCCTCCTTGGCGCCGCCCTCCGGCACCCGCGGCGCGGTGGCGTCGTCGGACTGCCGGGCCTCGTAGACCAGCGCCGAGGCGCAGGCGGCCAGTTCGGCGGCGGCGAGGTCCTTCCAGACGCCCTCGCGGATGCACTCCGAGGCCAGCAGGTCGAGCTCGCCGTAGAGCCGGCCCAGCCGCTTGCCGTCACCGGTGACGGTGTCGCCGGACAGGTAGCCCAGGTCGGTGAGCAGCCCGCAGACCCGGTCGAAGGTGCGCGCGATGGTGTGGGTGCGCGAGCGCATCCGGCGCTGCAGCGCGTCCGTGTCGCGGTGCAGCCGGTGGTAGCGCTCGGACCAGCGGGCGTGGTCCTCGCGCTCGTCGCAGCCGTGGCAGGGGTGGCGGCGCAGCTCGACCCGCAGCTGGGCGATCTGCGGGTCGTCGGCGGCGGCCGCCCGGCCCTTGCGGTAGCGCTCGGGCTCCAGGTGGCCGGCCTTGGTGCGCAGCGCGGAGGCCAGGTCGCGGCGGGACTGCGGGCTGCGCGGGTTGAAGGACTTGGGGATCTTCACCCGGTCCACGGCACTCACCGGGTACGGGAAGTCGATCATCGCCAGCCGCTTGACCTGCCGCTCGGCGGTGAGCACCACCGGGCGCGGGCCGTCCTGGAAGTCGGGGTGGCGGGTGGTGCCGCGCCCGTTGCGGCTGACCGGCGGCAGACCCGGGTCGAGCACCAGCGCGAGCCCGGCGAACTTGCCGGTCGGCACGTGGATCACGTCGCCCGGCTTGAGGGCCTCGATGGCCTCGATCGCCGCGGCCCGGCGCTGACCGCTGCCCTCGCGGGCGAGCTCGTTCTCGCGCTCCTTCAGCTCCCGGCGCAGGCTCATGTACTGCTCGAAGTCGCCCAGGTGGCAGGTCATCGCCTCGCGGTAGCCGTCCAGGCCCTCCTCGTTGCGCTGCACCTGCTTCGAGATGCCGACCACCGAGCGGTCCGCCTGGAACTGGGCGAAGGAGGTCTCCAGCAGCTCGCGCGAGCGGTGCCGGCCGAACTGGGAGACCAGGTTGACGGCCATGTTGTAGGACGGCTTGAAGGAGGAGCGCAGCGGGTAGGTGCGGGTGCCGGCCAGGCCGGCCAGCGCCTCGGGGTCGAAGCCGCGCTGCCAGAGCACCACCGCGTGGCCCTCGACGTCGATGCCGCGCCGCCCGGCCCGGCCGGTGAGCTGGGTGTACTCGCCGGGGGTGATGTCGGCGTGGGCCTCGCCGTTCCACTTGACCAGCTTCTCCATCACCACCGAGCGGGCCGGCATGTTGATGCCCAGCGCCAGGGTCTCGGTCGCGAAGACGGCCTTGACCAGCCCCTTCAGGAAGAGCTCCTCGACCACCTCCTTGAACCGCGGCAGCATGCCGGCGTGGTGCGCGGCCACCCCGCGCTCCAGCGCGTCCAGCCACTCGAAGTAGCCGAGCACGTGCAGGTCCTCGTCGGGGATCGCCGCGCAGCGCTCCTCGACCAGGGCGCGGACCTGGGCCCGCTCCTGCTCGCCGTTCAGGCGCAGGCCGGAGGTCAGCACCTGCTGGACGGCGGCCTCGCAGCCGGCCCGGCTGAAGATGAAGGTGATCGCGGGCAGCAGGCCCTCGGCGTCGAGGCGGTCGATGACGTCCGCCCGGCTCGGGGTCCAGACCCGCCCGGGGCGCCCGCTGGGCATCGAGCGGCCGCGGCCGCGGCCCTGGAAGCGCGGGTTGCGCTCGGACTCGGCCCGGGCCAGGCGCACCAGTTCCGGGTTGACGGCCTTGGCGGGGTTGCGCGGTCCGGCCTTGGGGCGGCCGTCGGTGTCGGGGTTTGAGAAGAGGTCGTACATCCGGCTGCCGGCCATCACGTGCTGCCAGAGCGGGACCGGGCGGTGCTCGGAGACGATCACCTTGGTGCCGCCGCGCACGGTGTCCAGCCAGTCGCCGAACTCCTCGGCGTTGGAGACGGTGGCGGAGAGCGAGACCAGCGTGACGGACTCCGGCAGGTGGATGATCACCTCCTCCCAGACCGCGCCGCGGAAGCGGTCGGCGAGGTAGTGCACCTCGTCCATCACCACGTAGCCCAGGCCGTCCAGCGTCTGCGAGCCCGCGTAGAGCATGTTGCGCAGCACCTCGGTGGTCATCACCACCACCGGCGCGTCGCCGTTGACGGTGTTGTCACCGGTGAGCAGGCCGACCTTGGCCGCGCCGTAGCGCTTGACCAGGTCGGCGTACTTCTGGTTGGACAGGGCCTTGATCGGGGTGGTGTAGAAGCACTTGCGCCCGGCCCGCAGGGCCAGGTGCACGGCGAACTCGCCGACGATGGTCTTGCCGGAGCCGGTCGGCGCGGCGACCAGGACCCCCTCGCCGCCCTCCAGCGCCTGGCAGGCCTCCAGCTGGAAGGGGTCGAGCGGGAAGTCGTACAGCTCCTGGAAGCCGTACAGGGCGGTGGCCTGCTCCTGGGCGCGGCGGCGGGAGGCCGCGTACGCCTCGGCGGGGCTCAGCTCGTCGTCGTCGGACAGGGCGCTGCTCATCGCGTCACCTCTTCTTCCCGTGGGAGTGGGTCGCAGACGGTGACGCCTGCGGCTGCGGGGCCGGCTCCCCGGCCGTGGCCGGGGATCGGGACGCAAGCGGTGTGGTCGGTGTGGTGTTCCAGCATCTCAGCCAGAGGTTACCCGGCAGGGCTGACATTGATCGCACCGTTTTCGCGACCTTCTCCAGTCACCTCCGGTCATGATCGATCGAAACCGATACAGCTGTGATCATTCGTCAACCCAGCGTTTCCGCCCTCCCTACAGTCGGGGAAACAGACGGCGACGAAGACGACGACCGGACGACGAAGGGGACGGCACCATGGGGAATCTGGAGACCTCGCTCAAAGAGGCGATGGCCATCGAGGGCACGATCGGCGTGGCCCTGGTCGACTACGGCAGCGGCATGGCGCTGGGGGCGCTGGGCGACAGCCCGGAGCTGGACCTCACGGTCGCGGCGGCCGGCAACACCGACGTGGTGCGGGCCAAGATGCGCACCATGGAGCTGCTCAAGCTGCACGACAACGAGATCGAGGACATCCTCATCACGCTGACCAACCAGTACCACCTGATCCGGCCGCTGACCATGCAGAACGGCCGCGGACTCTTCCTCTACCTCGCGCTCAGCCGGGCCCGCGCCAACCTGGCGATGGCCCGCCACCAGCTCAAGGTCATCGAGGGCACCCTGGAGATCTGACACCCCGGGCCACCCGCCCGACCACGCGACCATCCGGCCGCTTGGCCGCCACCGGCGAGGCCCCCTCCCGCTCAACCCCCCAGCCGCGCCAGCAGCGACGGCAGCCCGGACGCCAGCGCCCGGTACTCCTCGGGCCGGTTGTAGACCTGGGCGCTGACCCGCAGCACCCCGCCACCCGCCCACGGCCGCACCGCGACCCGCGCGCCCAGCTCGTCGCGGACCGCCGCCATCAGCGCCACCACGCCCGCCTCGTCCTCGGCCACCGTGGCCGGCAGCCGCACCGCGCGCATCGAGACGCCGGGCGACGCGGGCAGCGCGGGCAGCCCGGCCAGCTCGCCCAGTACCCGCTGCCCGTAGGCGGCCAGCCGGGCGTTGTGCTCGCGGACCTCCCGCACCCCGAGCCGGTCCAGCAGCGCGAGACCGGTCGGTGCGGCCAGCCAGCCGGTGTAGTCGGCGGTGCCGCGCCACTCGACGTTCGCCGGGAAGCCGCGGTGGTGCTCCCAGGAGTAGGTCAGCGGGCGGACCCGCTCGCGCCACGGCGCGCCCACCACCAGCACGGCGCTGGCCCGCGGGGCGAAGGCCCACTTGTGCAGGTTCCCGAACCAGAAGTCGGGCCGGCCGGCCGCCAGGTCCGCGTCCAGCATGCCGGGCGCGTGCGCGGCGTCCACCATGGTGAGCACCCCGCGCTCGGCCAGCGCGCGCAGCAGCGGGGCGGTGGCGACCTCGCGGGCGGTGGGCGAGGTGACCCGGTCGAGCAGGGCCAGCTTGGTGCGCGGGCCGGCCGCCGCCAGCACCGCCTCGGCGGGGTCGGCCGCGTCCAGCGGGAGCGCGACGGTGCGCACCCGCGCCCCGCACTCGGCCACCCGGCGCTCGGCGGCCAGGGTGACCACGCCGTAGCCGTGGTCGGTCACCAGGATCTCGTCGCCGGGCCCGAACGGGATGCTGTCCAGCGCGACGGCGACCGCCTCGGTGACGTTGCTCAGCAGCGCCAGGCCCTGCGGATCGGCGCCCAGCCACCGGGCCAGCCGCTCGCGGGTGGCCGCGACCCGGCCGGGGGCGGCCAGGAAGAAGCCGTCCGGGTCGCCCTCCAGCTCGGCGCGCAGCCGCTCCTGCTCGCGCTGCACCTCGATCGGCAGCGCGCCGTAGGAGCCGTGGTTGAGGTGGGCCAGCGCGGGATCGAGCGCGAAGAGCTCCACCGCGCCGGGCAGCGGCTGCGGTGGCTCGACGGGCTCGGCGTCCAGTGATGATGTGTGACATTTCACACTGCATAGTTCTAGCCCAGACCGGGCACCGCGGGCAAGCATCGGGCGGTGACCGAACCCGCAGATCCCTTCCTCGCCCTGAGCGCCCGCACCGGCCGATTCGGCTACGGCACGCCGCGCGCCCTCACCTTCACCGCCGACGGTACCCGCCTGCTCTTCCTGCGGTCCACGGGTGCGCAGGATCCCGTCGACCGGCTCTGGCTGCTCGACCTGACGACCTACCAGGAACGCGAACTCGCCGACCCCGCCCGGCTGATCCCCGGCCGCACCGGGGCGCCGCGCGACCTGCCGGTGCTGGAGCGCCGGCTGCGCGAGCGGACCAGGCTCTGGGCCCCGGGGATCGGCACCTTCGCCGCCACCCCGGACGGCACCACCGTCGTGCTGGCCCTGGACGGCCGGCTCTTCACAATCGCCACCGACAGCGGTGAGAGCGTCGAACTCGCCGTCGCCGGCCCGGTCTTCGACCCGCGCCCGAGCCCCGACGGCAGCCGCACCGCCTACGTCGCCGACGACGCGCTGTACGTCACCGGCCTGCCCACCGCACTGAGCCCCGCCGACGGCGCCCGCTGGGGCGTGGCCGAGTTCGCCGCCGCCGAGGAGCTCGGCCGCCACCGCGGCCACTGGTGGTCGCCGGACGGCACCCGCCTGCTGGTCGCCCGGGTGAACGACTCCGCCCTGCCGCGGCGCCACTTCGCCGATCCCGCGCACCCCGAGCGGCCCGCCGAGTCCTTCGCCTACCCGCAGGCCGGCGGCCCCAACGCGGACGTCCAGCTCTGGGTGCTGGGGCTGGACGGCTCGCGGCTGCGCCTGGAGTGGGACACCGAGCAGCACCCGTACCTGTGCGCGGCCCACTGGGCCGACGACGGCGAGCTCCTGCTGACCGTCGCCGACCGGCTGCAGCAGTGCGTGCTGCTGCTCAGTGCCGATCCGACCACCGGCAAGAGTGTCGAACTCTCGCGCACCACCGACGAGTTCTGGGTGGACGAGGTGCCCGGCACGCCGGCCCGACTGGCCGACGGTCGGATGCTGACCGCCGCCGACACCTCCGACGGCAGCGCCCGGGCGATCGCCGTGGACGGCCGGATCCTCAGCTCGGAGCGGCTGCAGGTGCGCCGGGTGGTGGGCGTGCTGCGCGGGCGCCTGCTCGTCGAGGCCGGTGAGGGCGACCCGGCCGACCAGCACGTCTATCTGATCGACCCCGCCGACGGCGGCTGCGAGAGGCTCACCGAGGGCCCCGGGGTGCACAGCGCGCTGGCCGCCGGCGACAGCCTGCTGCTGACCGCCGCCGGGCCCACCGGCATCCGGCGCACGGTCCTGCGCGGGGAGCGCGAGTTCACCCTGCCCGACCTCGCCGAGCCGCTGCCCTACCAGGTCCGCCCGACCCTCGCCCGGGTCACCGAGCGCGCGCTGCCCACCGCCGTGGTCTACCCGCGCGCTCACGTCGCCGGGCGCAAGCTGCCGGTGCTGCTCGACGTCTACGGCGGGCCCGGCTTCCAGGCGGTGGCCAGCGAGCCGCGCCGCTGGCAGCTGCGCCAGTGGTGGGCCGACCAGGGCTTCCTGGTGGTCACCACCGACAACCGCGGCACCCCGTTCGTCTCACCGGCCTTCACCCGGGCGATCTTCCGCCGCTTCTCCGAGGTCGCCATGGACGACCAGGTCGCCGCCCTGCACGCGCTGGCCGAGCGCGAGCCGGACCTGGACCTCACCCGGGTCGGCGTGCGCGGCTGGTCCTACGGCGGCTACCTGGCCGCGATGGCGGTGCTGCGCCGCCCGGACGTCTTCCACGCCGCCTCGGCGGGCGCCGGGCCGACCGACTTCCGGCACTACGACACCGCCTACACCGAGCGCTACCTGGGCCTGCCGCAGCAGAACCCCGAGGGCTACGCGGCGGACTGCCTGCTGCCCGACGCGCCCGCGCTGCGCCGCCCGCTGCTGCTGATCCACGGCCTGGCGGACGACAACGTGCACCCCTCGCACACCCTGCTGCTCTCCGAGGCGCTGCACCGTGCCGGGCGCCCGCACAGCGTGCTGCCGCTGCCGGGGGTGAGCCACCTGACGCCGGACGGCGCGAACGAGCGCATCGTGGCCGCCGAACTCCCCTTCCTGCGAGGCGCACTGGGCTGACCTCGGGGAGCGGCACGAGCCGGTGGGACCACCGCGGGGGCGCGGCCCCACCGGCTTCCGCTTTCTCTCTCATGAGTCTTTCATGTGACGCATGACATGTGAAATATTACGGCTGCTCATCCGACCATCACCGACTGGAAAGGACCGGTCAGTTGCGCAGACTCCGTGCGGCTCTCGCCGCCGCGCTCACCACCACCGCGATAGCCGCCACCCTGCTCGGCGGGCCCGTCGCGCAGGCGGCGGTACCGAACGCCCCCTCGATCGCCGTCAACGACGGCAGTGACGCGGGCGGCACCGACGCCGCCGGCAACGCCACCGGGACCGGCACCGAGGGCCCGGCCCAGCCGCTCGCCCCCCAGGAGCGCGAGCGCCAGTCGCTGCGCACCCAGGCCCTGGCGCAGCTCAACCAGGGCGCCGTCGCCCGCACCCCGGACGGCCGCGCGCCGGCCAGGGTCAAGGTCGGCAACGACTACGTCCAGCTCGCCCAGCAGCGCACCGACAAGGTGTTCGTGATCCTGGCCCAGTTCGGCGACCAGGTCGACAACTCCACGCTCTACAACGGGCAGCCGCGCTACGGCGGCACCCCGGGCCCCCAGCACAACCAGATCCCCAGGCCCGGCGCGGACGACACCCACACGCTGTGGGAGGGCAACTTCAGCCGCGACTACTACCAGAAGATGTTCTTCGACCCGACGCCCGGCGCCGACTCGGTCCGCAACTACTACCGCACCCAGTCCTCCGGTCGGTACGACATGCAGGGCACCGTCAGCGACTGGGTCACCGTGCCGTACAACGAGGCGCGCTACGGCAGCAACAAGGGCCCGCAGGGCTCGGGCGCCTGGACCCAGGCCCAGGAGTTCATCCGGGACGCGGTCAAGGCCTGGTACGACGGCGAGATCGCCAAGGGCCGCTCGGCCGCCGACATCAAGGCGCAGCTCGCCCAGTACGACGTCTACGACCGCTACGACCACAACAAGGACGGGAACTTCGACCAGCCCGACGGCTACCTCGACAACGTGATCGTGGTGCACGCGGGCGTCGACGAGACCTGGGGCGGCGGCGCGCAGGGCTCGGACGCCCTGTGGGCGCACCGCAGTTGGGACTTCCCGGACCCCTCGGGCCAGGTCGGCCCGGTCGGTGACAAGATCGGCGGGGCGCCGGTGGGCGACTCCGGCTACTACGTCTACGACTACGTGCAGGGCGGCGAGAACAGCGGCGTGGGCCTCTTCTCCCACGAGTACGGCCACAACCTCGGCCTGCCCGACCTGTACAGCACCAGCCCCAACGGCGGCGACAACAGCGTCAACTTCTGGTCGTTGATGTCCTCGGCCTCCTACCTGGGCAAGGGCAGGAACACCACCGGCGAGTACCCGGGCGACCTCGACGCGTGGAGCAAGCTGCAGTTCGGCTGGCTGAACTACGACGAGGCGCAGGCCGCCACCACCTCCACCCACGCGCTGGGGGTGAGCAGTTACAACACCGACCAGGCGCAGGCCGTGCTGGTGCACCTACCGCCGGGCCACACCAGCACCGACCTGACCGACCCCTTCGAGGGCAAGGCGCAGTGGTGGAGCGACACGGGTGACAACCTGGACAACGCGCTCGCCCGCGAGGTGGACCTGACCGGCCGCAGCGGCCCGGCGGCGCTGGACGCGGCCGCCTGGTACGACATCGAGCAGGACTACGACTACTTCGCCGTCGAGGCCTCCACCGACGGCGGCAAGACCTGGACCGCGCTGCACGGTACGGTCAACGGTCAGCCCATCCCGAACTCGACGGCCAACACCCCGGCGCTCACCGGCACTTCCGGCGCCTGGACCCAGCTGCACATCCCGCTGGACGCCTACCTGGGCCAGAAGGTGCAGCTGCGCTTCCACGTCACCTCCGACAGCAACACCCACGGCAAGGGCGTCACCGTGGACGGCGTCAGGATCACCGCCGGCGCCGACACGCTGCTCAACGACGGTGCGGAGCAGGGCAACCAGGGCTGGACCGCGACCGGCTTCTCGGTCGTGCAGGGCCGCACCGCGGTCAAGGAGCACCCGCGCGCCTACCTGGTGGAGAACCGCCGCTACGAGGGTTACGGCGCCTTCCTGAAGACCGGACCGTACAACTTCGGGTACTCCGGGGTGGCCGGCAAGACCAACGTGGTCGACTTCTACCCCTACCAGGAGGGCGTGCTGGTCTGGCTCTGGGACACCGACTACTCGGACAACAACGTGGTCGACCACCCGGGCGGCGGGCTGATCCTGCCGATCGACGCGCACCCCACGCCGATCCGCTACGCCGACGGCACGGTGATCAACGCCCGGGCGCAGACCTTCGACGCGACGTTCTCGCTCAAGCCGACCACCGCCTTCACCCTGCACAAGGCTGGCGTGCCGGTGAGGATCGGCTCGGAGCCGGCGGTGCCGGTCTTCAACGACCACACCGGCGTCTACACCAACCCGGCCACCCCGCAGCTCTCGGTGACGGTGCCGGACACCAACACCAAGATCCAGGTGGTCCGCGAGTCGCAGAACGGCAAGCTCACCACCGTCAAGGTGAGCGCCGCCTCCTGATCCCGAGGTAGCGACAGCGCCGTGGAGGGGCCCCGCCCGTGCGGGGCCCCTCCACGGCAGTCCGCCGAAGGCCCTAGGGGCGGCGCAGCGTGAGCAGGCCGCCGCGCGGGACCTCGACGGCCAGCTCGGTGGCGCCCGGCTCGGTGGCGCTCTCCAGGACGGTGGCGCCCAGGCAGTCCTGGACGGTGAGCAGCAGCGGGCCCGGGGCCCGGTCGAAGGTGAGCCGCACCAGGGGGTCGGGGTCGGCGTTGGCGACCAGCAGCAGCTCGACCGGGCCCGCCACCGCGATCGGCACCGGACCGTAGCGGCCGAAGGCGTGCGCGGCCCCGCTGCGGGCCGCCAGCAGCGGGTAGCCCAGTTCGGGGCGGTGCGGGCGGAAGGCGGCGCGCTGCAGCAGCTCGACGTGCTCGCGCGCCACCGCCAACCAGAAGCGCAGCGCGGCGAGTTGCTCCGGGCTCTGCCGCGCGAGGTCGACCGAGACCTGCGGGGTGGCGAAGAGCACCGACTGCAGCAGCACCGCGATCTCGACCGGCTCCTCGCTCGGGTGCCAGGTCAGCGGGTCGGCGTGCACGGCCAGCGGGCCGGCGGTGAGCCGCAGGTCGGCGGTGCGCTGACGGTTCTCGGCGGCGTTGTGCGGGCAGTCGGTGGCCCGCACCATGGTCGCGTAGGGCCACAGGCCCGGCCCGACGTACGGCTGGCGGTGCTCGACCAGCACCTCGGGGCGGGCCGCGCGCAGCCGGGCGTCGAGGTCGGCGAGCAGTTGCTGGACCCCGTCGGCGACCGCGCCGTGGTCGGTGGCGTGCCGGGCGAAGGTGTCGATGAAGTCGATCTTGAGTCCGTCCACCCCGTACCGCTCGACGCTCGCGCTCAGGCGCTCCACCAGGTGCGCGCGCACCTCCGCGTCGGCCGGGTCCAGTACGGAGGTCTCCAGCTGCGGCAGCCGGGCCAGCACCCGGTCGGCGAAGCGCCGGCCGGCCTGGCTGCGGTCCCCCGCGAACGGCAGCGCGTGCCAGAGCAGATAGGCCAGGCCCAACGCCTGGACGCGCTTCACGTGCCCGGCGAAGTCGGGGAAGGGGCCCTCGGCGGGCTGCCAGTCACCGGTGGTGGCGTACGAGCGGGAGGTCTCCTCGGTCTGCCAGCCGTCGTCCACCAGGAACGCCGCGAAGCCCAACGGCGCGGCGAGCGCGGCCAGTTCCTCGCTCTGGGCAGCGGTGATCTCCAGGTGGCGCACGTACCAGGTGCAGAAGACCGGCGCGAAGGCGAGCGCGGGCACCACCGCGGGTGGCCGGCCCTGCGCCCACCACTGGGCCATCTCGGTCACGGTGTCGGCGAAGTGACGACCACTCAGGTCCAGGCGCAGCCGCAGCGGCCCGCTCGTCTCGTGCTCCGCCCACCAGGTGAACTCGCCGCTCTCCTCCACCGCGCCCTCGCCGATGCTCACCGGCAGCACCTGCTCGCCCACCGCGAAGGTGCACAGCGCCGCGTCACCGGCGCCCACCAGGCTGCCGATCGGCGCGCCCGAGGGCAGCGAGGCGGTGCGCGGGGTGTTCCAGGACGGCGGCAGCCAGCGCGCGCCGGTGTTCGGGGTCCAGAGCGCGGTGGCGCCGGTGCACGGCAGGCGCCACTCGACCCGCACCCGCACCGGGCCGCTGCCGTCGGGGTCGGCGGGGGTCGCCTCGACCAGCAGCAGCCGGTCCTCCCGGGTGATCCGCACGTCCAGCGCGCGGGCGCCGATCGCGGTGGCCCGCAGGCTCAACCCCGGGATGCCGGAGTCGAGTTCGCGGGTGGTCTCGGCACGGCCGGAGGGCGGCGCGCTGCCGTCCCAGCTCAGAGGGGACACGGTGGTCAGCCTTTCGTCGGCGGTGGCACATGGCTGCGGCCGGCCCCCAGGAGTCGGGGCCGGCCGCTCGGTCCGGGCCGACCGGACGGGGCTCCGGTCGATCGGGACCTGCTGGAACCCGGCCGGGCGCAGCCCTCGTGAGGTTCCCCACTGCGCCCGGCCGGGAGTTCTGGGGAGCGTCAGCGGCGCAACGGACCCTCACAGGTGTAGGTCGCGGTGCCGGCCTGGCCGGTGCTCCAGACGTCGACCGCGCCGAAGTAGCAGTTCATGTCGTTGAGGTTGTTGGCGACGTCCTTGGTGCGGCCGAGGATGAAGTAGTCGACGGTGTGCGACATGTCCTTGAAGACCTGGTTCGGGTCACCGGCGTTGGAGAGGTTGGCGGTGATCCTGCCGGTGCAGACGAAGCGCATCGGCTTGTTGGCCCAGTCGCCGTTGTCCACGCAGGTCGGTGTCGAGGAGGTCGCCCTGGTGATGGCCGCGGCCACCTCGGCCGGGTAGGCGAACTGCAGCGCGCCGTTGGCGGTGAAGTCGGTGCTCGGCACGTAGAGGTCGGCGACGTGCGCGATCTGGACGTCCAGCCAGGCGCTGTACTCGGAGTTCAGCGCCGCGTCGTTGCTGACCCGGTCGCGCCACCCCTGGAAGCCGGCTGGGTCGTCGGCGCGCTGGTAGCCGTACATGTCGCGGATCAGCTGCGGGTGCCGCTGCCAGAGGAACTCGAAGAACGTGCCGGCGTAGTTGTAGAAGTGGAAGGCCGGGGTGTCGGTGTAGGTGGCGTGGATGAGGTCCTTGACGGTCATCCGCGGGATGCCGCTCGCCTCGTCCTGGGCGAGCTTGGCCACCAGCGACCTGCGCACCTCGATGCCCTGGTCGCGGGTCGAGCCGTCGAAGAACTCGGCGGTGCCCTCGTCCATCGCGGTGGTCATGTCGTTGCTGTACCAGCGCGTGTTGCCGAAGTAACCCGGCACCGCCCAGCGGCCGTTGAGGTAGTGGGTGTACTCGTGCCGGAACAGCTCCTCGAGGGTGAGGGTGGAGTCCTGCGGCACCCGGCGCTGGTAGGTGTAGAAGGTGGCGCCGTTCTCGATGTAGATGCCGCCGTTGTTGGTGGCCATCCCGGTGAGCAGCGGGTGGTAGACCTCGTAGTCCGAGCGCGAGGCGTACAGGTGGATGTGCAGCGTGGAGTTGACGTCGCCGGCCAGCGGCACGTCGGTGCCCAGCACCCGGAAGAACTGCGTCTTCACCTGCTTGCTGGCGTAGTACATCTGGTCGACGGTGGCCTTGTCGAGGGCGGTGTGCACCTCGATGGCGCCGTTGTCGTAGCGGTAGGTGTACGGGAAGAGCGTCGCCTCGATCTGCGCGGTGCAGACGTTGAACTGCTGGCAGAGGCCGTAGGTGTTGAGCCAGCCGACGATCTTCACCCACGGGTCGGAGTAGGCGCCGAAGTTGGTGCCCACGGTGGCGAACAGGCCCGGCAGGTCGGCCTTGACGGAGGCGGCGAGCGCGGGGATCTGACCGAAGCGGCCGTACTCGGCCATCGCGTCACGGGTGGTCCAGACGTTGGCGGTGCCCTTGAGGTGGGTGTAGCCGGCGTAGGCCCGGAAGGCCGCCCGGTAGGCCGGGGAGGCCGCGATGGCGTTCTCGAAGACCGGGTCGCCGTTGTAGATGCCGAGGTAGTTGGCACTGAGCGCGGCGAGGACCGCGGCGCTCCAGCCGTTGTCGCCCGCCAGCGTGGTGCCCGGGCCCATGGTGCCCAGGATCCGCTGGATCAGGCCGAGTTGGTTGGATCTCAGCCCGGTGATGCCGCCGACCACCATGGCCTCGGAGAGCGTGGAGCCGGCGTAGGTGGTGGGTGCGAAGGCGAGTCGCGAGCCGGTGTAGACGGTGACCGCCCGCTGCAGCGCGGCCTGCGTGTCGGGGGTGTCCACGCTGATCGCGGAGTTGTTCCAGGCCAGGTAGACGACCCCGTGCAGGAAGCTCCACAGTTCGAGCAGGTGGGCTGCGCCGGTGCCGTCGTCGGTGGCCGAACGCGCGACGACCGCGTCGGTGACGGCCTGGATGTGGGCGGCGTCCATGATCTTCGCGTAGCGCGCGTCCCAGGTCCGCATGAGGTTGTTGACGCAGTCGGCGTTGACGGCGGGATCGCTGAGGAAGTCGACCAGTTGCTGGGTCCCCAGGGCGGCGATGCCCGCCGGGGTGCACGGCACGCCGGCCGCGGTGGTGGCGCTCGCGCCGGAGGGCGCGGCGGCGCCCGGCCCGGCGGCGGCGGCGGGCACGCCGGGGGCGGTGGGCAGCAGGCCCGGCACGCCCAGCAGGGTCAGCGAGCCGTCGCAGGGCGCCGCGGCGGCGCTGGCGGTGCTGGCGGTCGCGGTGCCGAGCTGGTCGACCTCGTCGAAGGCCGAGGGGGTGGCGCCGGCACCCGGGCTCGGCGCGGCGGGCGCGGCGGGGGCGGGGGCGGGGGCGGAGGGCGCGGGCAGGGCCGCCGTGGGGGCGGCCGAGGTGGTGAGGGCCTGAGCGGTCTGGATCGCGGGCAGGGTGAGGCTGGCGGCCAGCGTGGCGGCCAGCAGGACGCGACGCACGGGACGGAGCTGTGACACCAGGTACTCCTGGGTGTGAGGGAGTGGGGGTGACACGCCGGTGTGGGTGGGGGGCGGCGCGCGGAGCAGGGTGGAACGCGGTCCCTAGGGCGGACCCGGAGCCGTGCCGCCGCGGGAGGGGTGTGCGGCGGTACGGCCCCGGGACGGTCCGAGGGATCGTCGGTGGGAGGCGGGCCGAGGGTGCTCGGCCCGCGCTCAGGACTCCGGGAAGTGGCAGGCGACCTGCCGCTGACCGGGTCCGGCGATCGTCAGCAGCGGTGGTTCGCTGCGGCAGATCTCCTGGGCCTTGGGGCATCGGGGGTGGAAGGTGCAACCCGAGGGCGGGTTCGCGGGGCTCGGCGGGTCACCGAGCAACACGATCCGCTCCCTGGCCCGCTCCGCCGCCGGGTCGGGCAGCGGTACCGCGGACAGCAGGGCCTTGGTGTAGGGGTGCGCCGGGTTGGCGTACACCTCGGCCTTCTCGCCGATCTCGACGATGCGGCCCAGATACATCACGGCGACCCGGTGGCTGAGGTGCTTGACCACCGCCAGGTCGTGCGCGATGAAGACGTAGGCGACGCCCAGTTCCCGCTGCAGACGCTCCATCAGGCCCACGATCTGGGCCTGGATCGAGACGTCCAGCGCGGAGACCGGTTCGTCGGCCACCACCAGCGCGGGCCGGGTGGCCAGCGCCCGGGCGATGCCGATCCGCTGGGCCTGGCCGCCGGAGAACTGGTGCGGATAGCGGTCCAGGTGTTCCGGCGCCAGGCCCACCAGCTGGATCAGCTCGCGCACCTCGCGCCCGATCTCGCCGGCCGCCAGCCCCTGGGCCCGCAGCGGGGCCGAGATGATCTGACGCACCGGCTGGCGGGGATTGAGCGAGGCGAACGGGTCCTGGAAGATGATCTGCATCTTGCTGCGCAGCGGCCGCAGGGCGCGCTGGCTCAGCCGGGTGATGTCGTTGCCCTGGAAGTCGACCTGCCCGGCCGTGGGGTCGAGCAGGCGCACCAGCATCCGCCCGGTGGTGGACTTGCCGCAGCCGGACTCGCCGACCAGGCCGAGCGTCTCGCCGGGGCGCACGTCGAAGGAGACGCCGTCCACCGCCTTGATGCCGGCCGTCCGGCGCATCCCCTGCCGGGGGGCGGGGAAGGTCATCCCCAGGTCGCGGACGGTCAGCAGGGGTTCGGGGCCGGTGCTGGTCGTCATGCCGTCACCTCCTGGTGGACGCAGGCGCTGCGGTGGGCGGCGTCGATCAGCCGAAGCGGCGGCCGGGCGGCCACGCAGGCGTCCTGCGGGTCGGCCGCGTACACGGCGCAGCGCGGATGGAAGGCGCAGCCCGCCGGCGGCGAGAGCAGCGAGGGCGGACTGCCCGGGATGGCGCGCAGCGCCTCGCCCTCGGGCGCGTCCAGCCGCGGCAGCGAGTCCAGCAGGCCGCGGGTGTAGGGGTGCCGCGGCGCGCTGAACAGCGTGTCGGCGCTGGCCTGTTCGACGGCGGCGCCGCCGTACATCACCAGCACCTCGTCGGCCACCCGGGCGATCACGCCCAGGTCGTGGGTGATCATGATGATGCCCAGGCCGCGCTCGTCCTTGAGCTTCATCAGCAGGTCGAGCACCTGGGCCTGGACGGTGACGTCCAGCGCCGTGGTGGGCTCGTCCGCGATGATCAGCTCGGGCTCGCAGGACAGGGCCAGCGCGATCATCGCGCGCTGGCGCATGCCGCCGGAGAACTGGTGCGGGTGCTCCCCCGCGCGGCGGGCCGGCTCGGGGATGCCGACCTCGCCCAGCGCCTCCACCGCCCGCGCCCAGGACTCCCTGTAGCTGCTCCCGAAGTGCTCGCGGTGCGCCTCGGCGATCTGGTCGCCGATGGTGAAGTAGGGGTGCAGCGCGGTGAGCGCGTCCTGGAAGATCATCGCGATCCGCCGGCCGCGCAGCTTGCGGACGTCCTCGTCCGGGGCGCCGATCAGCTCGGTGCCCTCGAACTTCACCGAGCCGGTCACCCTGGCCCCGCGGTGCAGGCCCATGACGGCCAGCGAGGTGACGGACTTGCCCGAGCCGGACTCGCCGACCAGACCCAGCGTCCGGCCTCGCCCGACCGAGAAGTCGACCCCCTTGACGGCCTGCACCAGGCCCTCGGCGGTGTTGAACTCGACTGCGAGGTCACGCACTTCGAGCAGTGTCACGAGAGCCTCGCTCGCGGGTCGATCCAGGCGTAGACGATGTCCACGACCAGGTTGGAGGTGACGATGAAGAAGGCGGCCAGCAGCGTGATGCCCATCACCACCGGCTGGTCGGCCTTGTTGAGCGAGTCGGCGAAGAGCTTGCCGACGCCGGGCAGACCGAACAGCGACTCGGTGATCACCGCGCCGGCCAGCAGGCCGCCGAGGTCCATGCCGAGCATGGTGACCACCGCGGTGAGCGCCGGGCGCAGCCCGTGCTTGGTGACCACCCGCCGCTCGGGCAGGCCCTTGGCCCGCGCGGTCCGCACGTACGGCTCGGCGAGCGTCTCGATCACCGAACTGCGGGTCATCCGGGCGTACATCGCCGCGGTGGCCAGCGCCAGGGTGATCCAGGGCAGCAGCAGGTTCTGCGCCCAACCGACGGGGCTGTCGGTGAAGTTGACGTAGCGCGGGTAGGGGATCAGACCGAGGACGGTGACCACCACGTAGAGCAGGATCATGGCGGTGAAGTAGACCGGCACCGCCGCCACCCCGATGGTGCCGACCATCAGCGTGCGGTCCACCCAGGAGTTCTTGCGCAGCGCCGAGAGCACCCCGGCGCTCAGGCCGATCAGCAGCCAGATCACGGCCGCGCCGATCGCCAGCGAGAGGCTGGCCGGGAAGCGGTCCATCATCAGGTCCCAGACCGGGCGCCCGCTCTGGAAGGAGTAGCCGAAGCAGGGGAAGCCGCAGTGCACCGCGTACTGCCCGGTCCCCATCGTGCGGCCGGCGAAGACGGCCAGCACGTAGCGGCCGAACTGCACGATCATCGGGGCGTCCAGGCCCATCTGCTTGCGGACCAGCTCGACCCGGTCGGGCGTGCAGTCCTTGCCGCAGAACTGCAGGGCCGGGTCGGTGGGCAGCAGGTAGAAGATGGTGAAGGTGACCGCGCAGATCACCAGCAGGGTGCCCGCGATGGCGAGCAGCCGGCGCAGCAGGAAGGCGGTCATCCCAGGCCGCCCTTCGGGTCGAGGGCGTCGCGCAGCGCGTCACCGAGCAGGGTGAAGGCCAGCACCACCAGGAACAGGCAGGTACAGGGCAGGGCGAAGAACATCGGGTCGACCTTGTAGTACACGGCGGAGTCGGTGATCATCTGCCCCCAGGACGGGGTCGGGGGGCGCACGCCCACCCCCAGGTAGGTCAGGCCCGCCTCGGAGCCGATCAGGCCCGGGATGGCCAGCGTGATGTAGACGATCACCGTGCTGGAGAGGTTGGGCAGGATCTCGGTGAGCAGGATCCGCGCGCTGCCGGTGCCACTGGCCCGGGCCGCCTCGACGTACTCACGGTGCTTCAGGGAGATCGTCTGCCCCCGGATCACCCGGGCGATGTAGGGCCAGGTGAACAGGCTCATCACGACGATCAGCAGCACCACCCGGTTGGCGTTCTTGACCACGGAGAGCAGTGCGATCATGAAGATCAGGCTCGGGAAGGACATCATGACGTCCATGAACCGGCTGATCACGCTGTCGATGCGGCCGCCGAAGTAGCCGGCGACGACCCCGAGCGTCACCCCGACCACGGTGATCAGCAGCGCCGCGCTGAAGGCGACCAGCAGGCTGATCTGGGCGCCGTAGAGCAGTCGGGCGAAGACGTCGTGGCCGAGCATCGGCTCGACTCCGAGCCAGTGCCTGGCGCTCACCCCGCCGAGCGTGCCGCGCGGCAGTCCACCGAGGTAGGGGTCGATGGCGTGCTTGTCGGTGTCGGTGGGACCGAATCCGGAGATCGCGGTCAGCACCGGCGCCAGCAGCGCGGTCAGCACGAAGAAGAGGATGATGCCCAGGCCGACCAGGGCGATCGGGCGGCGGCGCAGCCGCCGCCAGGCGGACCGCCAGGGGGAGGCCGGAGCCTGCGCCCCCTGACGGTCGGCAGCCGGCTCCACCGGGAGCGGGGCAGTGGTGGTCACCTAAGTCCCTTGCTACTTGACGGACTTGAGGCCGATGGTGGCGTAGTCGATCTCCGCCGACCAGACCGGGTGGGCGAACGCGCCCGCGATGTTGGACCCGACCAGCAGCGGCTTCTTCTGCCAGGTCAGCGGGACGGCGGGCGCCGCGTCCATGATCTTGGAGTCCAGCGCGAGCCAGGCGTCGTTGGCCGCCTTGACGTCGCTCAGCGTGGCGATGCGGTCCATCTCGGCGTCCACCGAGGCGTCCTTGAAGCGGGACTTGTTGCCCTGGTTGCCGGTGTCGGTGATGATCCGGCTGTCGAAGAGCATCGGCAGGAAGGTGGCGCCCGAGGGGTAGTCGGGGCACCAGCCGACGATGGCCAGGCCGGTCTGCTTGTTCTTGTCACCGATGATCGAGTTGGCGACGCTGGGGTCCACCGCGTCGATGGTGACGTTGATGTTGATCTTCTTCAGCGAGGCCTGGATCGCCTCGGCCTGCTGCTTGGCACCGGTCGAGACGGTGATCTCGGTGTTCAGCCCACCGCTCAGGCCGGCCTCCGCCATCAGCTGCTTGGCCTTGTCCAGGTCGCCGCTGACGGGGATCTTGAAGTGGTCGACCGAGGTGCCGCCGGTCAGCTCCGGCGGGAGGTAGGTGGTGGCGATGTCGGCCAGCGCCGGGCCACCCACCGAGGACTGGAAGGCCTCCTTGTCGATGGCGTACTCGACCGCCAGGCGCAGCTTCTGGTTGTCGAACGGCGCCTTGCTGTTGTCCATGTTCAGCATCGCGGTGCAGTTCGAGTTGTCGCTGACCAGGCGGGACTTGACGTCGGGGTTGGTGATCACGTCCGGCACCTTGGCGGGGGTGAGGTCCGAGTACATGATGGCGTCCTTGTCATCGCCCTGGTCGGCGATGAGACGGTCCGCGATGCCGGCGCTGCCGAGCGTCTGGTCCACCACGATCTTGTCCGGGTAGGCCTTGCGCACCGGGTCGCTGGCCGGGTCCCAGTTGGTGTTGCGCACCAGCACCAGCTGCTTGCCGCGGTCGTACGTGTCGATCTTGTACGGACCGGAGGAGAACGGGTGGTTGCTGTAGCCGGCGCCCGCCTCCTTGGCGATCGGGACCGGCGCGAAGGTGGGCAGCGTGACCGTGTAGCCGAACTCGGCCACCGCGCGCTTGAGGTGGAAGATGATCGTCTTCGCGTCCGGGACCTCGATCGCCTCCGGGCCCAGCCGCTGGCCCTTGAGGGGGCCGGCGTAGCCCGCCGGCGCGTTGAGGTACTGCTTGGCGTAGTCCGGGCCGCCGGGCAGCTCGGAGGAGAAGGAGCGCTCGACGTTGTACTTGATGTCGTCGGCGACGATCGGGCTGCCGTCCTCGTACTTGAGGCCGTCCTTCAGGTGGAAGGTCCAGGTCTTGGCGCCGTCGCTCGGCGTGCCGAGGTCGGTGGCCAGGTCCGGGACGATCTCCAGGCCGGTCGCACCGGGCGCGGCCTTGAAGGTGGTCAGCGTGCGGTAGAGGGTGCGCAGACCGAAGTCCATCTCCGGCTCGACCCAGTTACGGGTCGGGTCGAGCTGCGAGAAGTCCTGGTTGGACAGGATGTGCAGGGTGCCACCCCTGACCGGCGTCCCGCCGATGATGCCGTCGCCCGCGGTGGTGATGCCCTTGCCGTTGTCGGCGGAGGTGTCGTTGCTCTTGCTGCTGGAACACGCCCCGAGGCCGAGGGTGAGTGTCGCAGCGATCGCCGCCGCGAGGGCAGTGTGGGTACGCCTGGTCATGTGCACTCCGCATAAAGGGGATTGGCGCGAGGGGAGGCCGGAGTTTCGGCCGTCGTCCGCCCGGGTCTTCCGGGTTCCAGGCGGTCGGCCGCCGGGGGCTAGCCGCTCCTGAGGTGTGACCCGTAACATAGTAATGTGAAATTGCACTGGCAAGGGATGGTGCGACCCGTTACCTAGCTGTGTCCGAACGGACCGTCAACTACCATCCCCCACGCCGGCATCGACGCAGGTCACAGCCGCCACACCGGACAAAAGCCGTACTCTCGAGGAGCCGCCCCCATGACCTCCCAACCCTCCCGGCCCGCCCCCGCACTGAACACCGGCAGCCACGACCTGCCGGTCTCCGCCGCCCTGGAAGCCTTCATGGGCACCGCGTGGGCACCCTCCCCGCTGGCCGCCACCGACCGGGTCCCCGCCCACGACGTCACCCCCGCCCGGCGCGCGGCGCTCAGCGCCGCCTTCCCCGGCGAGCGCCTGATCGTCCCGGCAGGCACGCTCAAGGTCCGCAGCAACGACTGCGACTACCGCTTCCGCCCGCACAGCGCCTACACCTGGCTGACCGGACTGACCGGCGAGGACCAGGTCGGCCACGTGCTGGTCCTCGAGCCCACCGGCCCCCAGGGCCACGAGCCCGTCCTGTACCTGCGCCCGCGCTCACCGCGCGACGGGTCCACCTCCGAGTTCTTCCGCGACCGCCGCTACGGCGAGTTCTGGGTCGGCCGCCGCCCCGACCTCGCCGAGGCCGGCCGGCTCACCGGCGTGCGCGCCGAGCACCTCGACCACCTCGGCAAGCTGCTCACCGGCGCCCAGCCGCCCACCCGGGTGCTGGTCGGTGTCGACGCGGCGCTGGACTCCGCCACCGGACGCCCCGGCGACACCGGGACCGCCGAGCGCGACGAACAGCTCGCCGGCCGGCTCAGCGAGCTGCGCCTGGTCAAGGACGCCTGGGAGGTCGGCCAGCTGCAACTGGCCGTCGACCACACCGTGCTCGGCTTCGAGGACGTGGTGCGCGCCCTGCCCACCGCCCTGCGCCACCCGCGCGGCGAGCGGTGGATCGAGGGCGTCTTCAACCTGCGGGCCCGCGCCGAGGGCAACGGCACCGGCTACGACACCATCGCCGCCAGCGGCGCGCACGCCAACGTCCTGCACTGGATCCGCAACGACGGCCCGCTCGACCCGAGCAAGCTGCTGCTGCTGGACGCGGGCGTGGAGACCGACTCCCTCTACACCGCCGACATCACCCGCACCCTGCCATTGAACGGCACCTTCTCCTTCGTCCAGCGCCAGGCCTACGAGCTCGTGCTGGCCGCGCAGGACGCCGGCATCGCCGCCCTGCGCCCCGGCGCCAGCTTCCGCGACTTCCACCGCGCCGCGATGCGGGTGATCGCCGAGGGGCTGGCCGACTGGGGCGTGCTGCGGATCCCCGCGGAGCAGGCGCTGCAGGAGGACAGCGGTCTCTACCGCCGCTACACCCTGTGCAGCAGCGGGCACATGCTCGGCCTGGACGTGCACGACTGCGCCAAGGCCCGGGCGGACACCTACCTGGACGGCGTGCTGGAGGAGGGCCAGGTGCTCACCGTCGAGCCGGGCCTCTACCTGCAGCCGGACGACGAGACGCTGCCGATGGAGCTGCGCGGGATCGGGATCCGGATCGAGGACGACCTGGTGATCACCGCCGACGGCGCCCGGCTGATGTCCGGGGCGCTGCCGCGCAGCGTCGCGGGGATCGAGGAGTGGATGGGGACGCTGCTGGGGTGAGCACGGCGGGGGCGGCGAGGGCGGTGGGGCCTCGCCGCCCTCATCACTCCCTATCGTTCCTCAAACAGTCGAATGCGATGGCACTTCAGGGAAGGATAGGGAATACTGGGCCTCCCAGGAGAGAGCCCGACCCCGTCCGACCCCGAAAGGGATCACCGTGCCGCAGCAGTACTACTCGGTCGAACAGGTCGCGGAGCTGCTCGGCCTGCACGTGCGGACGGTGCGCGGGTACGCGCGCGACGGCCGGCTGCGGGCCACCCGGATCGGCAAGCAGTACCGCATCGCGCGCGAGGCGCTGGAGGCGTTCACCGCAGGCACCGCCGCCGACGGCGTCACTCCCGCCGCCGTCGCTGCGGCCGACCCCACGCCTGCCCCGGCGGCGGGGGCGACCGGCGCCGCCCGGTCGCACGCCGAGGCGTCGAGCATCGTGCAACTCGACGGGATCGACCGCCCCGCGGCCTCCCGGCTGATCAACACGGTGATGGCGCTCCTGACCGGCCCCCCGCAGGGCGGTGAGCGGCTGCACGTGGAGACCGTCTACGACGAGGAGCGGCAGGTCCTGAAGGTGATCGTCCTGGGCGGGCTCGTCGGCACGGCCGAACTCCTGAAGATCATCGCCGCCCTGGCCGAGAACATCGGCTGAGACCCCACCGAGAGGACCACCCCATGCCCGACCTCCTCCAGCACCCGCACGGCATCCCGGTCCTCCAGTGCGACCCCGACGGCCCCCCGCTGCGCACCGAGGCCGACGCGCTCGACGTGGTCGGCTCCGCCCTCCACCACGGCGCCCACTGGGTCGCCGTCCCGGCCGAGCGCTTCGACGACGGCTTCTTCCAGCTGCGCAGCCGCCTCGCCGGCGAGATCCTGCAGAAGTTCGCGAACTACCGCCTGGGCCTGGCGGTCATCGGCGACATCTCCCGCCACCTCGCCACCGGCACCGCCCTGCCCGACCTGATCCGCGAGAGCAACCGCGGCCACCAGGCCTGGTTCCTCCCGGACGCCCAGGCCCTCCACGACCGCCTCGCCCCGCCCCCGCCCGGCCGCTGACCCCCGGGCCCGCGGCGCCCAGCCCCCGGCCACCGCCGCCGCTCGCGCCTCACAGCCCGGCCAGCCCCGCCAACACCCGGACCCGGCCCAGCGTCTCGAGCGCGCCGGCCGAGTCCCCGTGCTCGAGCATCCAGAGCGCGCTCTCCACCCGGCGGGCCACCGCCCACGCCTGCAGCCGCCGGACGTCCTCGTCGAGGGCATCGGCCAGCAGCGCGAACCGCTCGGTCAGCACCCGCACCGGGTCGGCGTGCGCGAAGGGATCGTCGAGCTGCTCCAGCAGCGGCCAGGGGTCGTAGCCCGGGTCGCCGACCATCGGCTTGGCGTCGATGGCCAGCCAGTCCCGGCGCCGGGCGGCGAGCACGTTGCCCGGATGGAAGTCACCGTGGAGGACCACCTCGCGCGTGGCCGAGGCGGGCAACTCCCGCAGCAGCCGCACCCCGTGCGCCACCAGCCCGGGGTCGAACGCGGGCCGCAGGCGGGCCGCCCGCTCCTGCGCCAGGTCGGCCCACTCCCCGGTCACCGCGCCCAGCCGCTCCAGTCCCGCGGGCTCCGGCGGCGGCGCGATCCACAGCTCACGCAGGATCCCGGCGCCCACCAGCAGCCGTTCCTCGGTGCGCAGTCGGTCCGCGCTCCCCAGGGCGTCGCCCGGCTCGCACCGCTCGATCAGCAGCGCGTACCGCTCCCGGTCGCACCGGTGCAGCCGCACCGCGCCTCGCCCAGCCCAGCACCGCAGCGCCTCCGCCTCGCCGGCCGCCTCCGGGTGCGGCCGCCTCACCTTGAGCACCACCGGCCGGCCCTGCGGTCCGCGAGCCGGTGCCACCCAGGAACAGCTTCCACCGGGGAAGGGCGGGCCGAGCCGCAGCGACCAGCGCTGCCGCAACTCCTCGACCAGCTCCGGCAGGCCCGCGAGCCACGCCCGGCCGGCGGCGCTGCGCTCCGCCGCGGCCCACACCGGCAGCGTCGGCGGGAACAACCCGCCCGCCACCCCACCATCGGCCCCCTGCAGCATCCCGCCACCGCCCCTCAGCAGTTCCCCGCCCCGCTGGACACTCCCGCACGCCGGCCGTTCAGCGCGCTCCGGACCCGCCCCGTGCCTGCTCGGTCTCGTGCCAGAGGCGGGCCACCACCTCGCCCGCGGGCTCCGCGCGGGCGGCGCGGTGGGCAGTGCCGGCGGAGAGGTGCAGCTCCTGCAGGTCGCCGCGGGCCGCGGCGGCCGCGCGCAGCGGGGCGGTCAGGTGGTGGACCGCCGGGTAGGCGTGCGGGGCGTGGTCGGCGTGCCGGTCGGTGAAGGCGTTGCGCAGCCCCCGGGCGGCGCGGCCGGTGAAGGCGCGGGTGACCACCGTCTCCGTGAAGGCCGGGTCGGCGAGGGCCGCGCGGTGCGGGGCCGAGGTGCCGGCCTCGTCGCAGCGCAGGAAGGCGGTACCCAGCTGGACCGCCCGCGCGCCCGCGCCGAGCGCGGCGGCGAGCCGGTCCCCGGTGCCGAGGCCGCCGGCCGCGATCAGCGGCAGGTCGACGGCCGCCCGGACCGCCGACAGCAGCGCGAGCAGCGGCTCGGTCCCCGGCACGGTGTCGGCCCGGTGGGTGCCGCGATGACCGCCGGCCTCCGGTCCCTGGACGCAGAGCGCGTCGACGCCCAGGGCCGCCGCCGCCCGCGCCTCGTCGGCGCTGGTCACGGTGGCGACCTGCGCGGTGCCCACCGCGCGCAGCCCGGCGGCCTCCTGACGGGTGGGCAGGCCGAAGGTGTAGGAGACCAGCGCGACCGGATCCGCGAGCAGCGCGGCGATCTTGGCGCTCCAGTCCTCGTCGTCCGCAGGGATCAGCTCGGGCAGGTCGACGCCCCGGCGCCGCGCCTCCGGCAGCAGCTCCGCCCGGTAGCGCGGTACGCCGGCGAGCGCCTGCGGGTCGGTCGGGCCCGGGACGAAGAGGTTCACACCGAACGGACGGTCCGTCAACGCGCGGGTGTGGGCGATCTGTTCGGTCATCGCGGCGGCGGTGCGGTAGCCGGCTGCGAGGAAGCCGAGACCGCCGGCCGCGTTCACGGCGGCGACCAGGTCCGGGGTGGAGGCGCCGCCCGCCATCGGCGCGGCGATCAACGGCAGGGTGGGCTCGTCGAGAGTGAACACCGGCCCACTCTACGGCGATCCGGATCCGGGCGGTGGGCCCGCGCACCCCTTACGGCACCGCGGCGTCACGGGCAGGTCGGACACGGCCGACCGGCGCAGTGCGGCGCCCCACGGGCGGCGTAACCCCGCAAGCCGGAACCGGCCACGCTGAGTAGGTTCGCAACCGAACGATGACGTTCACCCCGCCCCTCCCACCGGAGTACCCCCATGCGGATCCCCGCCCTGCTGGCCGCCGCCGTGCTGCTGCCACTTCCGCTCGCCGCCACGGGCACGGCCACCGCCGCGGCCCCCCACGTACCCGGCCGCAGCACCGGCCACAGTGCCAACCACACCGCCGTCCTCGGCTCGCCCCCGGCCACCACCCGCGTCACCCCGCGCGTCGAGGTGGACGCGACCACCGGGGCCACCACCCCGGGCAGCCGGCCCGGCAGCACCCGCGGCGCGGCTCCCGGCACCACTGCCGGCAGCGCCCCGGCCGCGCATCGCTCGGCGTACGGCAAGGACCTCAGCGTCAGCGTCAGTCCGCCGTCCTTCCCGACCGCACCCGGCGGCGTCGGAACCGTCCTGGTGACCGTCTGCAACAACGGTACGGAGACCCCGACGTCCGCCTCGCTCGTGGTCAACGGCCCCGGAGATCCCGGGCTCAGCCTCGCCGCCGGCCCCTTCCAGGAGGGACCGATCGACGGCGGCTGGAACTGGATCCGCTTCCCCGTCGCCCAGAACCTCGCACCGGCGAGCTGCGCGACCTACACCGTCTTCGCCACCAGCCTGAGCACCACCCCCGGCCCGGCGAGCTACCCCGGTGGGACGGCCGAGGTGGACTGGGACCCGAGCCAGAACCCGACCGACAACTCCACGACCTGGGCCTTCGACACCTCCGCCCCGGTGACCAACGCCGTGCTGGAGCTCGCCCGCCCGCCGAAGCCGACCGCCCCCGGCAACCCGGCCGACTTCGAGATCGTCGAGCGCAACCTCGGCCCGTCGACCGACTACCCGTGGCGCGGCCAGGTGGTGGCGACCGTGCCGCCCGGCTCCCGCTTCCTCAGCAGCGCGCCGGACTTCCGGCAGTGCGTCATCTCCGCCGACGGCACCACCGCCACCTGCGACGACCCGGTCGACAACACCTGGGCCTTCAGCAACCGCGGCTTCGCGCTGCAGGTCGACCCGGGTGCCACGCCCGGCACCGGCATCCCGGTGACCATCACCCAGCAGGCGCCGGCCAACCCGGACCCGCACCGGTTCGTGCTGACGGTGCTCATCCCGGTCTGCTGATCGGACGGCGGTACCTCGGGCGGTGGCCCGGTCGCGACGACGCCGACCGGGCCACCGCCACGCGGCCGCCCGCCCGGGGTCGGCCGGGGCCAGTCGGGATTCAGCCGGGCCGGATCAGTCCGCTGCTCAGGCCGGAGGCGATCGCCGCGGTGCGGCTGTCGACGCCGAGCTTGTCGTAGATGTGCACCAGGTGGGTCTTGACGGTGGCCTCGCTGATGAAGAGCCGTTTGGAGATCTGCCGGTTCGCCAGCCCCGCGGCGAGCAGCTGCAGGATCTCCGCCTCCCGTGGCGAGAGCGTCGGACGACCGGCCCGGACCCGCCCGAGCAGCCGGGCCGCCACCGGTGGGGCCAGCACCGTCTCACCCCGCGCGGCCGCCTGGACGGCCGCGACCACCTCCTCCGGCGGGGCGTCCTTGAGCAGGTAGCCGGTCGCGCCGGCCTCCACGGCGGCCAGGATGTCGGCGTCGGTGCTGTACGTGGTGAGGATCAGCACGGCCGGTGGATCGGGCAGCGCGGTGATCCGGCGGGTCGCCTCGACGCCGTGCATCCCGGTCCCCATCTGCAGGTCCATCAGCACCACGTCCGGACGCTGCTCGCCGCGCTGGCGCAGGTCCGCCAACAGCTGCAGCGCCTGCCCGCCCTCGGCCGCCTCGCCGACGGCCACCAGCTCCGGCAGGTCGTCCACCATCGCGCGCAGGCCGCGCCGGACCACCGGATGGTCGTCCACCAGCAGGACCCGGATCACCGCGTCACCTCTCCCGTGCCGGTCGACTCCGAGCGACCGGCCGCCGCCGCGCTGCGCAGGGCCTCGGCCACCACACCCTCCATCGTGCCGATCGCCCGCACCGGCAACGAGACCGCCACCGCCGTGCCCTCCCCCGGGGCCGACTCCACGGTCAGCCGGCCACCGAGCGCGGCGATCCGCTGGCGCATCCCGTGCAGGCCGAAGCCGCCGGTCGCCTCCGGCCCGCCGGCCCCCGCCGCCCCGCTCCCGGACGCGGAGCCGGAGCCGGACCCGGAGCCGGCACCCGCGCCGCGCGCCCACGGGTCGAAGCCCACACCGTCGTCGAAGACGTCCAAGGTCACCTCATCGTCCAGATAGCTCAACGTGACCGCGATCTGCTGCGCCCCCGCGTGCCGTACGGCGTTGGCCAGCGCCTCCTGGGTGAGCCGCAGCAGCGCCACCTCGGCCTCCACCGGCAAGGGGTACGGCTCACCGTCCAGGTGGAAGGCGGCCCCGCGACCGGCCGAGAGCCGGCGCAGCGCCTCGGTCAGGGTGACGTCGTCCAGGGCGGGCGGGGTGAGCGCCTGGACGAAGCGGCGGGCCTCGGCCAGGTTCTCGGCGGCGGTGCGGCCCACCTCGCCGATCCGCTCGGCGGCCGTCCGCGGGTCGGCGGGCAGCGCCGACTGCGCCGAGCGGGCCAGCAGGACGATGCTGGACAGCCCCTGGGCGAGGGTGTCGTGGATCTCCCGGGCCAGCCGCTGACGCTCGGCCAGCCGGCCCGCCTCGCGCTGACTGGCCGCCAGCTCGCCACGGGTGAGCATCAGCGCGTCGATCAGCTCCTGGCGCGAGCGGCTCTCGCGGTAGAGCGCGGCGTAGCCGGCGGCGGTCAGCAGGGCGACCGCCGCACCGGCCAGCGGGCCGAGCACCTTGGCGAGCGTCAGTCCGCCGTCGGTCCGCGCCTGCGCGGCCACCACGACCCCGGTCATCAGCACCGCGAGCGGCAGCGCCCAGCGCACCGGCAGCACGTGCAGGCAGACGAAGTAGAGCGGGAAGACCAGGTAGCAGAACTCCGGGTGCAGCAGGGTCAGGGCCGCCCAGAGCGCCAGCACGGCGGCCAGCCAGCAGGCCGCCCAGCGCCGGTCGGCGCGGATCCGGGGCACCGACCCGCCCGCCGCGTAGAGCGCGCCGAGCGCCGCCGCCAGGGCCAGCCCGCCCGCACCGAGCCCGCCCGTGGCCAGGCCGCGCACCAGCAGCACCGCCAGCAGGGTGAAGAACAGCCCGTGCAGGGCGACGTTCATCCACCGCAGGGCCGGGGTGCTCGCAGAATGTCCGGCGGGATCCGGCGCACGGCCGTACCCCGGCCCCGGTGCGGGGCCGGACAACAGGTCCGGCCCGGGACCGGGTGCGGGTCCGGGCGGGAGGTCGGGAGGGTCGAGGCGGCTCACGCCTTCCGAGGGTACGGGCCGGCCTGCGCCGATCCGCGCGATCGGGCATCCATCGTTCGATGGATTCCCGGGTGCACCAAGCGATGGGTGCGCACTCCACTCCTCTCCCTGATGGCAGGCGGCCGCCGGTCCGCGACTGTGGAGCGGTACCCAGCCGGCCACCCACGACCAGAGAAGGTCCTCCGTGTTCGTCGCCCTGCGTGACATCCGCTTCGCCAGGGGCCGCTTCGCCCTGATGGGCGCGGTGGTCACCCTGATCACCACGCTCGTGGTCTTCCTCTACGGACTGACCGGCGGCCTGGCCTCGGCCGCCTCCTCGACCATCGCCGGGCTGCCGGCCGACCGCATCGTCTTCGGCGCGCCGGCCGGCGGCGCGCCGACCGTCTCGTTCAGCTCCAGCAGCATCACGCCCGCCCAGCAGGCCGCCTGGGCCGGCACCCCAGGGGTCCGCTCGGCCGCGCCGGTCGGACTCTCGATGACCCGGCTGACGGCGGCCGGCACCGCCGCCTCGGTCAGCGTGCTCGGCACCCCGACGGCGCTGCTGCCGCCGCTGCTCTCCGGCGCCGCCCCCGCGGACGACCAGGTGGCGGTGGGCGCCGACACCGCGTCCACCGACCACCTGTCGGTCGGCGAGCAGGTCCGGATAGGGGCCCGGACGCTGACGGTCTCGGGCATCACCGCCGAGCGCTCCTACGCCCACGCCCCCACCGTCTGGACCACCCCGGCCACCTGGCAGGCCGTCAGCGGCCAGAGCCAGCCCACCGCCCTCGCGGTGCGCACGGGCGCCGGCGCCGACCTCGGCGCGGTGGACCGGGCCCAGAACACCACGGCCGTGCCGCTCTCGGACGCCCTGTCCGGTATCGACGGGTACGCGGCGGAGCAGGGCAGCCTCCAGCTGATCCAGGGCTTCCTCTTCGCCGTCAGCGCCCTGGTGGTGGGTGCCTTCTTCACGGTCTGGACCGTCCAGCGCAAGCCCGACATCGCCGTCCTCAAGGCCGTCGGCGCCAGCAGCGCCTACCTGGTGCGCGACGCGCTGGCCCAGGCCGCCGCCGTCCTGCTGGCCGGCGCATTGCTGGGTGCGGCGGTCGGCGCCGTCGGGGGCCTGATCGCCTCCTCCGGCGTGCCCTTCGAGCTGAGCGCCGCCAGTGTGGCCGTACCGGTGGCCGTGATGGTGCTGCTCGGCCTGTTCGGCGCCGCGCTGGCGGTGCGCCGCATCACCTCCGTCGACCCGATCGCCGCGCTGGGAGCCAACCGATGAACACCGTCACCGACCCGACCGACCCCACCTCCCTGCGCACCCGCAGCGGGCTCGCCCTGCACGGGGTCACCCTCAGCTACCCCGACGGCGAACAGCGGTTGACCGCCCTGGACGACGTCTCGCTGGAGGTCGCCCCCGGCGAGTTCGTCGCGGTGGCCGGCCCCTCCGGCTCGGGCAAGTCCAGCCTGCTGGCGGTGGCCGCCACGCTGCTGCGCCCTGACCACGGGCAGGTGCTGATAGACGGTCAGGACGCGGGAGCGCTCTCCGAGCGGGCCCGTACCGCGTTGCGCCGCGAGCGGCTGGGGATCGTCTTCCAGCAGTCCAACCTGCTGGCCTCGCTCACCGCGGTGGAACAGCTGCTGGTGCTGGAGGACGTCCGCGGCCGCCGCCCCCGCGAGGCCCGGGCCCGGGCCGAGGAGTTGCTGGCCTCCGTCGGCCTGGCCGCCGCCAAGCAGCGCCGGCGCCCGCACCAGCTCTCCGGTGGGGAGCGTCAGCGGGTCAACATCGCCCGCGCGCTCTTCGGCCGGCCCTCGGTGCTCCTGGTCGACGAACCGACCTCCGCCCTGGACCACGAACGCGGCGCCCAGATCGTCGAGCTGCTCGCCGAGGTCACCCGCACCCACCGCACCGCGACCGTGATGGTGACGCACGACCGCGACCTGCTCACCCGAGTGGACCGCGTCCTGGAGATGGCCGACGGCCGCCTACGGGGCTGATCCCGGGCCCCACCTCGGGCCACGCCGGGCGCGCTACTTCGCCGGCCCGAGCAACGCGTCCACCTCGAGCTCGACCACAGCGCCGACCGACCCGGGCAGGGTGAACGACTGCCCCGGGTGGTGCACGGCGTGCACGCGGTACTCACCGCCCTGCGGGTCGCTGAGCACCCGGACGCGGCGACTGTTGCGGTCCACGATCAGGTAGACCGGGATCCCCGCTCCGGCGTAGGCGGCGGGCTTCACCTTGAGATCAGTCTGGTAATTGGTGGAGGTCACCTCGGCGACCATGCGGAACACCGCCGGGTCGTAGCACCCGTACTCGACCCGGTGGTCCCGGTAGTCGGCGTCGACGAGTGCCAGATCGGGGACGGCGTAGTCCGACGGGCCGCCCGGGAGCCAGAGCCCGATCGCCTGAAGCACCCGTGAGTGCTCGGCATGCAGTCCCGCGGCCATAAGGGGAAGCATCAGGTCGCTGAGTGACTCGGCGTGCGGACCGCTGGCAGGGGGCGTCACGATGATCTGCCCACCGATGATCTCGACCCGGTGACCGTCCAGCAGGCCGGCGATCCGGTCAGCCGTGTCGAGGAGGCTCAACGGCTCGCACCGCTGTTCTCCCGGCCCGGCGGACATGGGGTTCCTCCCGACTGCCGATGTCGAGACCATCGTCGCAGGGCGCCCCGCTCCAGGGAGGGTCGTCGGGCGCCGTTCACTCGGACGGGGTCAGCCCGCCACCGTGCCCTGGCGGGAGCCCAGGCGCAGGGCCGGCTTCTCCTCCTCGGCCTCCTCACGACCCGCCGCCCACAGCGAGCGGATGTGGCCCAGGTGGCGGGCCATGCAGGCCTCGGCGGCCTCCGCGTCGCCGGCGATCATCAGGTCGAGCAGCTCCAGGTGCTCCTCGGCGGAGGAGACCAGGTCGCCGCGCTGGTCGAGGCGGGTCAGGCCGTAGAGGCGCGAGCGCTTGCGCAGGTCGCCGACCACCTCGACCAGTCGCGCGTTGCCCGCGAGCCCCAGCAGCGTGAGGTGGAACTGGCGGTCCGCCTCCAGGTAGCCGATCAGGTCGTGCTTGCGGGCGGCGGCCACGATCTGCTGGGCGACCGGGCGCAGCGCCTCCAGCTGGTCGCCGGTCGCGCCACGGGTGACCCGGCCGACCGTGGGGACCTCGATCAGCGCGCGGATCTCGGTGAAGTCGTCGAGGTCGCGCTCGGTCATCTCGGTGACCCGGAAACCCTTGTTACGCACGGCCTCGACCAGGCCCTCGCGGGCCAGGTCGAGCATGGCCTCACGGACCGGGGTGGCCGAGACGCCGAAGTCGGCGGCCAGCGCCGGGGCGGAGTACACGACACCGGGGCGCAGTTCGCCCGAGATCAGTGCGGCCCGCAGTGCGTGGGCGACCTGGTCGCGCAGGCGCTCCTGGACGGAGATGAGGGGGCGGGGCTTTGACTCGGTCACTGCGGTCCTCCGAAAGGTGCGGAGCACCAGCGTACAATGTCACGTTGCTTTGATCATTCACCACGAGGGGCCCGCTCAAACGCCCATCATGCACCCTGACGTCTTGTCAGGGGAATGCCGTTCCGGGAAACAGTCTGTGACACCCGGGTGCGGCAGGCCGAAGACCCCGGCCGCCGCCCCCTCTCGCACCCCTCTCGCCGGGCTCTCCGCGCCCGCCCTCACCGCGCTGCCAGGTACCTGCGGTGCAGCTCGGCGGCGACCGCGAGGTCCTGCCAGGCCATCCCGACGCTCTTGAAGAACCGCGGCCGGTCCATCGGGACGGCAGCGCCGCCCGCGACCAGTTCGGCCAGGTTGGTCCACTGCCCGCTGGCGTGCGGCGACAGGGCGAGCAGCAGGTCGCCCGCCTCGCGCCGGGCCACCGTGCGGGCCTCCACGAAGCAGGCCGCGCGCCGCACCAGGTGCTCGTCCGTCTCGCGCCCGTCCGGTGCGTGCGAACCGATCGCCGCGACCGCCGCGTGGTCGGGGACCAGCGCGCCGTCGAAGAGCGGCTCGGCCGAGGTCGTGCAGCAGACCACCAGGTCCGCGGTGGCCACCGCCTGCGGCCCGCCGGCCACCGCGTCCAGCCCCAGCGCGCGGGCGTGGTCGACCAGCGCGGCCGCCGCCGCGGCCCGGCGGGCCACCACGGTGACCCGCCGCAGCGGCCGCACCGCGCCCAGCGCCTCCAGGTGCCCGAACGCCTGCGGCCCGGCCCCGAAGAGCACCAGGTGCTCCGCCTGCGGCGCCGCCAGCAGGTCGAGGGCGAGCGCGGTGACGGCCAGCGTGCGCAGCGCGGTGAGCGCGGCGCCGTCCAGCAGGGCGAGCGGCAGCAGGGTGGCGCCGTCCAGCAGCAGGTAGCTGCCGGTGATCCGGGGCAGCCCGCGCGCCGGGTTGTCCGGGGCCACCCCGGCGATCTTCACGCCCGCGTACCCGCCGGCCGCGGCCGGCATCAGCAGCAGCTCGCCGGCCGGCACGGGCACGCCACTGCGCGCCGGGCAGGACTCGGGGTCCAGCCCCTCGTGCAGCACGGCGGCCAGCGCCGCCCGGGCCTGCTCGGGCGTCAGGTCGACCGCGAGGACCGGCAGCGCCCCCTCGCCATCCGCCCGCTCCACACCTGCCGCGGCCACACCCGCCCCGGCCACGCCCGACCCGGCGGCTTCCCGGTGATCCGTCATGGCAGCAGGAACCCCGTCCCGAGCTCGTCGAACTCCTCCAGCACGAACCGGTGCTCGCCGGTGCGGTGGGCCTGGCCGGTCACCTCGGTGAGCAGCCCGCCCCGCGGGTGCTCACCGACCGTCCGGCCGGTGAAGACGGTACCGATCACCGACTCGTGCCGCAGCTCGTCGCCGGGCCCGATCAGGCCGTCCGCGGCCAGCAGCGCCAGCCGCGCCGAGGTGCCCGAGCCGCACGGCGAGCGGTCGACCTGCCCGTCGGCGAAGACGGTGACGTTGCGCTGGCTGGGCCCGGTCGGCGTGTCGGGCAGCTCCTGGTGGAAGACCACCCCGTACAGGTCGTACCGGTCCACCAGCGCCGCGCGGATCTCGCGGCCCAGGGCGACGAGACCGGGCAGCGCGGCGGTGGAGACCTCGGGGACGGCGTACGAGGCGTAGCAGGCGCCGGAGTCGGCCAGGTCGACTTCCAGCGTGCCGACCGAGGTGGCGACCGGCAGCTTGCGGGCCACCACCCGCGTCGGCACGTTGCGGAAGGTCACCGCGCCGGTGCGCCCGCCGGCGCGGTGCACCAGCGCGGTGACCCGACCGGACGGCACGTCGATCCGCACCCGGACCGTGCCGTCGTCGGGGGCCTCGACCAGGCCGCTGTCCACGGCCCAGGCGCCGAGCGCGATGGTGCCGTGGCCGCAGGCCGTCGAGTAGCCGTCCTTGTGGAAGAAGAGCACGCCCAGGTGCGCCTCCCCGTCGTCCGGCGGCACCAGGAACCCGCCGTACATCCCCGGGTGGCCGCGCGGCTCACGGGTGAGCAGCTGCCGCACGGTGTCCAGGCGGCCCGGGCGCGGGGCGGTGGGGCTGCCGCCGGCGCCGATGGCGATCGCCCGGCGCTCGGCGACGCTGTCCCCGGGCGTCGGCGGCAGGCCCTCGGTGACGATCCGGAACGGCTCGCCCGCCGCGTGGTAGTCGACGGTGCGCACCACCAGCGGTCCGCCGCCGGCGCTCATCGCGGGCTGCCGGCGGGCAGCACGGAGACGGTGCGGCTCGCGGTGTAGAAGTCCAGCGCGGCCTGCCCCTGCTCGCGCGCGCCGTAGGAGGCGCCCTTGGCCCCGCCGAACGGCAGGTGGAAGTCGACGCCGCTGGAGGGCGCGTTGACCCGGATCATGCCGGCCGCCAGCCGGTCCGCGGCGGCCAGCGCGGTGTCCAGGTCACGGGTGTGCACGGAGGTGGCCAGGCTGTGCCGGGTGTCGTTGGCCAGCGCGATCGCCTCGTCCAGGTCGGCGGCCGGCACCAGCACCGCGAGCGGACCGAAGAACTCCTCGGTCAGCAGCGGGTGGCCCTCGGCGACCTCGGCCAGCAGCGTCGGCTCGATGAACCAGCCCGCCCGCTCGGGGCTGCGCCCGCCGGCCAGCAGCTGCGCGCCGCCCTCGACCGCCGAGGTGATCGCCCCGGTCAGGCGCCGGCGGGCGGCCTCGTTGATCACCGGACCGCAGTCCACCGCCGCCGCCAGCGCCTTGACCAGCGCCCCGCGCAGCGGCTCCAGCGCCGTGCCGACCGCGATCACCCGGCTGGTGGCGGTGCACTTCTGCCCCGCGTAGCCGGCGATCGCGAAGGCCAGCTGCGCGGCGGCCTGCTCGATGTCGGCGTCCGGCAGCACGATGGCCGCGTTCAGCCCGCCCATCTCCGCCTGCACCGGCACCCCGCGCTCGGTGGCGGTGCGGATGACGGCCTGCCCGGTGGCGGTGGAGCCGGTGAAGGAGACCACGTCGACGGCCGAGACCAGCGCCGCGCCCTCCTCCGCGCCGCCCGGCACGACGCTCAGCACGTCGGTGGGCAGCGCCAGCAGCTCCGCCAGCCGCAGCGCGCAGGCGGTGGCCTCGGGCGCGGGCTTGAGCACCACGGTGTTGCCGACCGCCAGGGCCGGCGCCGCCTTCCAGACCGGGATGGCGAGCGGGAAGTTCCACGGCGTGATCAGCCCCGCCACGCCGTGGGCGCGGCGACGGGTGAAGAGCAGGCCCTGACCGGCCGCGGTCTCGTGCACGGCGCCGGAGGGCGCGTACGGCGCCTGGGCGTAGTAGCGCAGGATCGCCACCGTACGGGCCACCTCCCCGCGCGCCTCGGCGAGCGGCTTGCCCACCTCGCGCTCGGCCAGCGCGGCCAGCTCCTCGGCGTGCGCCTCGACGGCGTCGGCGGCCCGGCTCAGCGCGGCCGAGCGGGCGGCGGCGCCGGCGGACTGCCAGCCGCCCTGGGCCGAGCGGGCCCGCTCGATGGCGGCGATGGTGCCGAAGGCGCCGGGGGCCGGGACCTCGACCACCAGGTCGGTGGGGTCGGCGGGGTTGTGGGAGGTGACGGTGACGGTCACAGGAGGAACCCTCCGGGGAACGGGTCGGTGGGGTCGAGGAAGTACTGGGCGGTGCCGGTGAGCCAGGCCCGCCCGGTGACGGTGGGGATGACCGCGGGACGGCCGGCCACCTCGGTCTCCTCGATCAGGCGGCCGGTGAAGCTGGTGCCGATGAAGGAGTCGTTGACGAAGTCGCGGTGCAGCGGGAGCTCGCCGCGGGCGTGCAGCTGGGCCATCCGGGCGCTGGTGCCGGTGCCGCAGGGCGAACGGTCGAACCAGCCGGGGTGGATGGCCATCGCGTGCCGGGAGTGCTCGGCGGTGGAGCCCGGTGCCAGCAGGTTGACGTGGTGCACGCTGTGGAAGGACGGGTCCAGCGGGTGGACCGGGCGCGCGGCACTGGTGTTGATGGCGTCCATCAGGGCCAGCCCCGCGCGCAGCAGGTCCTGCTTGCGCTCGATCTCGAAGGGCAGCCCGAACTCGGCCAGCGGCAGAATCGCGTAGAAGTTGCCGCCGTACGCCAGGTCGTAGCTGACCGTGCCCCAGCCGGGCACCTCGATCTTCTGGTCCAGCGCGACCGCGAAGGAGGCGATGTTGCGGATGGTGACGGCGGTGGCGGCGCCGTTCTCCACCCGCACGTCGGCGGTGACCAGGCCGGCCGGGGTGTCCAGTCGCACCGTGGTGACCGGCTCGACGACGGGCACCATGCCGGTCTCCACCAGGACGGTGGCCACCCCGATGGTCCCGTGTCCGCACATCGGCAGCAGGCCGGAGACCTCGATGAAGAGCACCCCGAAGTCCGCGTCCGGACGGGTCGGCGGCTGCAGGATCGCCCCGCTCATCGAGGCGTGGCCGCGCGGCTCGTACATCAGCAGCGTGCGGAAGCTGTCCAGGTGCTCCTGGAAGTGCACCCGGCGCTCGGCCATGGTGGCGCCGGGGATGACACCGAACCCGCCGGTGATCACCCGGGTGGGCATGCCCTCGGTGTGCGAGTCGACGGCGTGGAAGACGTGGCGGGTACGCATCGGTGGCCCTTCGTCGGACGGCGGGGTGAGGCGGGCCGGCCCGCGCCACGCGGGCCGGCCTCACGGCGGTGGTTCCCGACCGGCCTCGACCGGTCGGAGGGCTCGGCTGATCCGCCTTCGCGGACCGGCCTCGGCCGCGGATCTCAGCTGAGACCTTCGGCCAGGGCCTTCTCGGTGGCGGCCCGCACGGCGGCCTCGATCGCGGGGGTGAGCGGCGCGCGCGGGGCGCGGACCGGGCCCCCGGGCAGACCCGCGATGTCCATCGAGAGCTTGATCGCCTGGACGAACTCGGTCTTGGAGTCCCAGCGCAGCAGCGAGTGCAGCGCCTTGTACAGCGGCAGCGCGGTGGCCAGGTCCTGGGTGACGGCGGCCCGGTAGAGCGCCACCGAGGCCTCCGGCAGCGCGTTGGGGTAGCCGGCGATCCAGCCGACCGCGCCCGCCAGCGCCAGCTCGAGCAGCACGTCGTCGGCGCCGATCAGCAGGTCCAGGCCCGGGGCCAGCTCGGCGATCTCGTAGGCCCGCCGCACGTCGCCGCTGAACTCCTTGACGGCCACGATGTCGCCCGCGCCGTGCAGTTCGGCCAGCAGGGCGGGGGTCAGGTCGACCTTGGTGTCGATCGGGTTGTTGTAGGCCACGATCGGCAGCCCGGCCTTGGCGACCTCGGCGTAGTGCGCGCGCACGGCGGCCGCGTCGGCCCGGTAGGCGTTCGGCGGCAGCAGCAGCACCGAGCCGGGGCCGGGCTCGGCGGCCTGCTCGGTCCAGCGGCGGGACTCGGCGCTGCCGTAGGCGGCGACGCCGGGCATCACGCGGGCGCCGTCGCCGGCGGCCTCCACGGCCGTCTCGACGACCTTCGCGCGCTCCTCGGCGGTGAGCGTCTGGTACTCGCCGAGCGAGCCGTTGGGGACCACGCCGTCGCAGCCCGCGTCGATCAGACGGCGGACGTGCTCGGCGTAGGCGTCGTAGTCGACGGAGAGGTCGGCGCGCATCGGCAGCGTGGTGGCGACCATGATGCCGCGCCAGGGACGAGTGCGGTCGTGTGTGGGGTGGGTCACGAGCATTTCTCCTTGGTGAGGTGTGACATTTTATAGCGGGGCGAGGGCGGGGCGCAAGAGCGGCGCGCGCCCACCTCCCCCGGCCGGTCGTGGAACGGCCGAGCGGTGGCCGGGGAAAAGGGGATGGAGGCAGGGCCCGGGGCGGGCGTCAGGCGGGCGGCAGGGCGGCCAGGTCGCCGAGCCGGACCGGGCAGGAGAGCGGACGGCGATCCGCGGTCGGTTCGGCCTGCCCGGCCAGGCAGGCCACCGCCGCGCCGCACATCCGGCCCTGGCACCAGCCCATGCCGGCCCGGGTGAGCAGCTTGACGGTGCGCGCGTCGGTGGCGCCCAGGTCCTCGACCGCCTCCCGGATCCGCTGCGCGGGGACCTCCTCGCACCGGCAGACCTCGGTCTCCGGGCGCAGCCAGCCGGTCCAGCCCGCCCCCGGGCGGTGCGCGGCGGCCATCAGGTCGGCGAAGGCCCGCAGCCGCCGTCGGCGCGCGAGCAGCGCGCCCGGCGCGATGGGGGCGTCGGACGCGTGGGCCCGCGCGCCGGCCACCGAGATCGCCGCCAGCTCGCCCTCGGCGACGGCCAGTTCGGCGCCGCCCACCCCGCAGGTCTCGCCCGCGGCCCAGAGCCCGGGCACGGTGGTGCGCTGGTGCCCGTCCACCCGCAGCGCGACGGTGCCGTCCGCCACCGCGCGGGTGGCCGCGCCCAGCTCGGTGGCGAGTTCGATCTGCGGGACCAGGCCGTGGCCCACCGCGACCGCGTCGCAGGCGATCCACCGCTCGGTGCCGGGCACCGGGCGCCAGTCGGCGTCCAGGGCCGCCACCGTCACCGCGTTCACCCGCTCGCTGCCGTGCGCCTCGACCACCGCGCTGGAGCGGCGCAGCCGCACCCCGTGCCGGGCCAGCGCCAGTCCGTGCACGGCGCCCTCCAGCAGCTTGCCGGGGACGGCGGCGAGCACGCCGGGGCGGCGCGCGTAGCCGAGGTAGTCGCCCGCCTCGACCACGGCCGGGACCGTGGCGCCGGCCGCGGTCAGCGAGGCGGCGGCGGCCAGCAGCAGCGGGCCGCTGATCGCGACCACCACCCGGCGCCCCGGCAGCACCAGGCCGGCCTTGAGCATCGCCTGCGCGCCGCCCGCGGTCACCACGCCGGGCAGCGTCCAGCCGGGGAACGGCAGCTGGCGCGCGTAGGCGCCGGCGGCCAGCAGGACGGCCGCCGCGGTCACCAGCGCCCGGCCCTCGCCCTGCTCGCCCTTCGAAGCGTGCAGGCGCCACCCCGGGCCGGCTTCGCGCCCCGCCTCCGCGGTTCCGGTCGGCGCGGCGGCGCGTTCCAGCGCCCAGACCTGGTGCCGGGTCAGGTGGACGATCCGCCCGCCCGCCAGGTGCCGCTCCAGCCGCTCGCGCAGGGCGGTGAAGGTGGACCAGTGGTGGTGCAGCCGCTCGGGGTGGGCGGCGCGCAGCGCGGGCGCCGGATGACGGTAGAACTGCCCGCCGGTGCGCGCCCCGGCGTCCAGCAGGACGCAGCGCAGCCCGCGGTCGGCGGCGGCCACCACGCCGGCCAGGCCCGCCGGGCCCGCGCCGATCACCGCCAGGTCGAAAGGCGGCTCGAAGGGCGGGTCCTGGTGGGTCGCCGGGTCGCCCGTGGGCTCAGATCGCGAGGTCGGCACGGCCGTGGCCCTCCTGGGTGGTGACGGTGTCCCCCGGCTCGGCCGGGAGCAGACAGGTGCGCTGGTTGGGGTGGCCGTTGACGGTGGCCAGGCAGTCGTAGCAGGCGCCGATGCCGCAGAAGGCCCCGCGCGGACGGCCGCCGACCCGGGTGGTGCGCCAGGCCAGGATGCCCTGGGCCCAGAGCGCGGCCGCGATGCTCTGCCCGGGCAGGGCGGGGATCGGGCGGCCGTCGAAGTCGATAGTGTGGGCCGGTCCGGGATCGGCCCCGACCAGCTCGGCGGGGGTACGGCGCATGGCTGGGGTCCGTTCTGCGCGAGGGGCGGTCGGGTGGGACGGGCCGCGGGGGCGGGCGGCTCCGGGCGGGGGCGGGCGGGTCAGGCGACGAAGCGGTCGGGGGCGAAGGGCGCCAGGTCCAGCGCCGGCTCCTTGCCCGTCAGGAGTTCGCTGAGCAGCCGCCCGGTGGCCGGTGCCAGGCCGATGCCCGCACCCTCGTGGCCGCAGGCGTGGTACAGGCCCGGGACCCGCGGATCGGCGCCGATCGCCGGCAGGTGGTCCGGCAGGTAGGGGCGGAACCCCCGGTAGGCGCGCAGCACCCGCACGTCGGCGAGCACCGGGAAGAGCGCGGCGGCCTGCCCGGCCAGCCGGCGCAGCACCTCCAGCGAGAGGGTGCGGTCGAAGCCGACCCGCTCGCGGCTGGCGCCGATCAGCACGGGCCCCGAGGGCGTGCCCTCGACCACCCCGGAGGTCTGCAGCGCGGCCGAGCCGCTCGCCACGTCGGCCACGTAGTCGGCCGCGTAGACCAGGTCCAGCACCAGGCGCGGCGGCGGCTCGGTGACCAGCACGAAGCCGCGCCGCGGCAGCACCGGCAGGTGCGCCCCGGCCAGCGCCGCCACCTCCCCGCCCCAGGTGCCGGCCGCGTTCACCACCGCGCGCGCGGCCAGCTCGCGCCGCTCGGTGCGCACCGCGCGCAGCGCCCCGTCGCGACCGGTCGGCAGCCCGGTGACGCCCTCCCCCAGGTGGACCACGGCGCCGGCCCGGCGGGCGGCGCGCAGCAGGTGGGCGGCGGCCAGCGCGGGCTGGACCTGGGCGTCCTGCGGGTAATGGAACCCGCCGGCCAGACCCGGGGCCAGGTGCGGCTCGAAGTCGTGCAGCCGGTCGGCGGCCACCTCGTGCGCCGTCACCCCGGCGGCGCGCTGGTCGTCGGCGAAGGCGCGCAGGGCCGCCTGGCCGGCCGGGTCACCGGCCACCACCAGGCCGCCCTTGGCCTCGTACTCGATGGACTCGGGCAGCTCCTCGGCCAGCTCGGTCCAGAGCCCGGCGGAGAGCCGGGCGAGGTCGAGCTCGGGGCCGGGCGCCTTGTCGGAGAGCAACAGGTTGCCCTCACCGGCGCCGGTGGTTCCACCGGACACCGGGCCGCGGTCGACGACCGCCACCGACAGGCCGGCCCGAGCGGCGTAGAACGCGCAGGCGGCGCCGACGACGCCGGCGCCGATCACCACGACGTCGTGGCTAGGTCTCGTGAGCACGTCAGTAATATGTCACATTGTCATTGGGCTGCCAAGACGGCGCGCGCCACCCGCTCCCCCTCCCCCCACCTGCCGTGATTCCGCTCGGCTCGCCCGCGTCCCGCTCGCCGGCGTGCTGCACACCTGCGAAAAGCAGCCGCCCCCCCCCGGCCGGGGAGGCGGCCGGGGGCGCCTGTCGAGCGGCTGGGATCAGGTGATGTCGTCGTCCACGTGCTCACTGCGGGCCGCCGGCACCGAGGCCACCGGCGTCGGCGAGGCCGCTGCCGGGCCGGACGCCTCGACCGCCTCCGGGCCGCCCACGCCCTCCACGCTCAGGTCCACGTGCGAGGCCTCCTCGTCGGAGAGGTCGGCGTCCGGGTTGCGCCGGCGCTTGCGCCGGTCGTTGAGCAGCGAGATGCCCACCGCGAGGAAGAAGAGCAGCCAGATCGGCGCGGCCAGCGCCAGCATGCTCAGCGGGTCGGCGCTCGGCGTGGCGACGGCCGCGAAGACGGTGATCGCCATCACCATGCCGCGCCACCAGCCGAGCATCCGCTTGCCGGAGAGCACCCCGCCGAAGTTCAGCATCACCAGCAGCAGCGGGAACTCGAAGGCCAGGCCGAAGACCAGCACCATCCGGGTGGCGATGTCGAGGTAGTTCTCCACCGGCAGGATCTGCTGCGCACCCTTGGGGGTGAACGAGCCCAGCACCTCGATCGTGGTGGGCATCAGCAGGTAGGCGCAGGCCACGCCACTCAGGAAGAGCGGGGTGCCGACCACCAGGAAGGAGAGCGAGTAGCGCCGCTCACTGCGGTGCAGGCCCGGCGAGACGAACGCCCACAGCTGGTAGAGCCAGACCGGGACCGCGGCCACCAGGCCGGCGGTCAGGCAGACCTTCAGGGTGAGGTTGAACGGCTGCGTGACGCCGATGACCGCCACCTGTGCGCAGTGGCCCTTGAAGTCGGGCGCGACGGTGGCGCAGTTGGGCACCGGGTTCATCAGGAAGTGCAGCAGCTGGTCCTTGAAGAAGAACGCCGCGATCGTGCACGCCACGACTGCCAGAACCGACTTGACCAGCCGGTTCCGCAGTTCGCGAAGGTGGTCGCCCAGGGACATCCGTCCGTCGGGATCCTTCGGCTGCTTGGAAGACTTGCTCAACCCCGGTCCTCAGACTCGTGCGTCGCGGCCGGCCGGGTGGCGGGCCACGGAGGGACCGGCCGGACGCTCAGTGCGGCCGACCGGGCTTCTGCTCGGTGACCGGCCGTGCGGTGGAGGCATCACCGGGTGCGGCCTTGATGGTCCTGGCGGTGTCCAGTGTGGCCTCGGCGGCCTCGACCGGCTTCTTGGTGTACTCGTCCTGGTACTCGTCGCGCAGCGCGGCCGTCTCGCTCTTGAGGATGCGCAGCGAGCGCCCGACCGCGCGGGCCAGGTCGGGCAGCCGCTTGCCGCCGAAGAAGACCGCCGCCATCAGGGCGATGACCAGGAACGCCAGGATCCTGCCCATGGGCAACAACCTTCTCGGCCGGAGCGGTGCACCGGGTCCCGCGGGACCCCGGCCGCTGGGTGGACGGGTACGGTGCGGCCGCGGATGCACCGGGGCCACGGTGAGAGCCTAACCCGCGCGCGAGGGGGCAACGAGACCCCCTCTCCTCACGAGCAGGTGAAGATTGGGGGCGCACCGACCGGCGCACCGACCGTTCGCCGCGCCGTGCACCGACCGGCGCGCCGCCCGGCTCAGCCGCGGACCGCGCGGTCCAGCTCCTCGGCCGCGCCGGCCAGCGAACGGGTGGCGGTGTCCACCTCACGGGCCAGGCCCCGCACGTCCAGCCACAGGCGCATCGCCAGCACCCCCAGCACCAGCAGTCCTGCGGTGGCCAGCGCCACCGCGCCCACCAGCGTCCACGGCATGCCGTCCTCCACCTCTCGCCGTCCCTATCCCTCGACCTGGACCAGCCGCATGGTGGAGACCCCGGCGTCGACCAGCGCCGCCACGATCTTCTCCCCGGCCGGCTTGCGCACCGCCGCCCCGCAGGCGGGGCAGGTGAAGCTGTAGAAGGTCCGCTCCTTGGTGCGGCCCAGCGCCAGGCGGAACTCGGAGGCGCTCAGCTCCACCTTCTCGCGGCACTGCGAGCAGTAGACCTTGAATCTGGTCTGCGACGGCTCCACGGCTCAGTCCGTCCCGTCCGCCGGCCAGACCCGGTAGCCGGCGAGCGCGGCCAGCGCCGCCGCCCGGGCCTGCTCGGCCAGCGGCAGCGGCGCCACGATCCGCCCGTCGCGCCCCAGCCGCAGCGCCAGGCTGCGCAGGCTGGAGGGGTCGGAGCTGCGCAGGGTGATCCGCAGGCCGCCGTCGGGCAGCTCCTCGGCCGCGTCGTGCGGGTAGTACTCGGCGACCCAGCGGCCGGCCGGCCCCACCTCGACGACCACCTCCGGGTCGTCGGCGGCCGGGTTGACCAGGCCCTGGGACAGGTCGCGCGGCTCGAGCCGCGGCGGGTCGGCCGGCGCGTCCAGGATCCGGATCTCGGCCACCCGGTCGAGCCGGAAGAGCCGACGGTCCTCCGAGGTGCGGCACCAGCCGTCCAGGTAGGTGTGCCCCTCGGTGACCAGCCGGATCGGGTCCACCTCGCGCTCGGTCATCCCGCCGCGCCCGGCGGAGTAGTACCGCAGCCAGATCCGGCGGCCCTCGCTGAGCGCGCGGTCGATGTCGGCGAAGACCTGGCCCTCGGCCTCGAAGGTCACCCCGACCCGGGCGCTGCCCTCGGCGCTCTCACCGGCGGCGTTCTCGATCTTGGCGACGGCGCGGGTCAGCGCCTGCCGGTCGCGCTCGCGCAGGCCCGGCAGCCCGGCCACCGCGCGCGCGGCCACCAGCAGTGCGGTCGCCTCGTCGGCGGCCAGGCGCAGCGGCTGGGCCACGTCGTCGACGTTGTGCCACCAGATCCGCTCGCCGTCGGTGTCGATGTCCAGCAGGTCGCCGCCGCGGAAGCTGGTGCCGCACATCGGCAGCACGTTGAGGTCCGCGATCAGCTCGCGCTCGGTGATCCCGAAGGCCCGGGCCACCTCGGCGACCTCGGCGCCCGGGCGCTCGCGCAGGTAGGTGACCAGCGAGAGCATCCGCCGGGTCTGGTCGATGGCGTTCACGCGTGCGCTCCTTCGGTGGTGGGTCCCTGCGCCGGCTCGGCCCCGGGGCCCGCCGGCTCGCCGGCCAGGCCGGCCACCGCGCGCAGCCGGTCGATCACGTCGGCGCGCAGGTCCTCGGGGCCCAGCACCACCAGGTCGGGGCCGAACTCGGCCAGGCCGGCCCCCAGGCCGTGCCCGTAGGGGATCTCCAACTCGTCCCACTCGCCGTCCGCCTGACGGACCGTCAGCGCCTTGCTGCGCAGCGGGAAGGCCGCCCCGCGGCGCACCCGGACGGTGGCCGTGGCGGTGGCGCCCTCGCCCGCGAACCGGGCCACGTGCGCGCGCACGTCCACGTGCTCGGGGATCGGCGCGGTGAAGGCGCCCGAGCGCGAACGGACCCGCCCGGTGATCCGGCTCAGCCGGAAGACCCGCACCGCGGCGCGGTCGCGGTCCCAGCCGGCCAGGTACCAGTGCCCGCGCCAGCACTCCAGCGCCCACGGCTCCACGGTGCGCGGCTCGGTGGCCGCCGCGCCCGCCTTGCGGTACTCGAAGGCGACCGGGCGACGGTCCCGGGCGGCGATCAGCAGCGGCTCGAAGGCGGCCTCACGGGCCGGGATGTACGGCTCCAGCGCGGTGCGCTCCTGCGCCTGGTCCTCGCCGAACGGCACCCCGGCCGCCCGCAGCTTCTGCAGCGCGCCGCTGGCGGCACCCGAGAGCCTGGCCTGCTGCCAGACCCGGGCCGCCAGGCTCAGCGCGGCCGCCTCCTCGGCGTCCAGCGCGATCTCGGGCAGCCGGTTGCGGTCCGGGCGGGCGAGGTAGCCGGCCTCGCCGTCCAGGGTGTTCTCGTCGACGTCGATCACCAGGCCCAGCTCGCGCAGGTCGTCCTTGTCCCGTTCGAACATCCGGTTGAAGGCGTCCTCGCTGCCGTGCTGCCAGGCCTCCCGGTAGGCCTCCACGGACTCCCGCAGCTCCCGCTTGGAGAGCGGCCTCCTGGTGTTCATCAGGCACAGGGCGAGGTTCATCAGCCGCTCTGCCTTGGCGATCGCCATCGCTGACCCTTCCGGTGTCCCGCGCCGCGCGGGGGTTGCCACACCGGGAATCTTGACCCGGCGACCCGACCGTACCGGTACCGGGACCTGCGGCGAAAGCCGAGTCCTGACGGCGGTGGCCGCACCCCGCCGGGCCGACCGGCCCCCGGGGTGCGGCCACTGCCGACGGTGCGTCAGACCGCGAGCAGGTCGACCACGAAGATCAGGGTCGAGCCCGGCGGGATCAGCGGGGTCGGCGACTGGTTGCCGTAGGCCTTGTTCGCCGGGATGATCAGCTCGCGACGGCCGCCGACCTTCATGCCGACGACGCCCTCGTCCCAGCCCTTGATGACCCGGCCGCCGCCGAGCGGGAACTTGAAGGAGCTGCCGCGGTTCCAGCTGGCGTCGAACTCCTCGCCGCTGGCGAAGGTCACGCCGACGTAGTGGACCTCGACCATCGCGCCGGGCTTGGCCTCGGCGCCGTCGCCCACCACGATGTCGCGGATCTGCAGCTCGGTCGGCGCCTCGCCGCCCGGGAAGTCGATCTCCGGCTTCGTCTTCTGAGTCACAACTGCCTCTTCTCGTCAGCCGCCTGGGGGCGGCCTCGTCCAGTACACAGCACGGCGGCGGACCGTCGTGCCGCAGCTCCGTCAGGAACCACCGTACGACCGTCCGCCGCCTGTGCAGATCAGGCCCGGCCGCGGGTCGCCCCGAGCCGGTCACCCCATTATGGTCACCCGGCGTCGGGCGAACCGACTCCGGCGTCCAGGATATCGATCACGAACACCAGCGAGGAGTTCGCCGGGATCCCGTTCTGCGCCTGGTCCTTGTAGGCCATCGCCGCCGGGATCACCAGCTCGATGCGGCTGCCCACGTTCTGGCCCACCACGCCCTTGTCCCAGCCCTCGATGACGCTGCCGCCACCGGTGACGAAGCTGAAGGCCGAGCCGCGGTCCAGCGAGGAGTCGAACTTCTTGCCGTCCTTGAGCAGCGCGCCGGTGTACTGCACGACGACCTTCTCACCGCTGGCGACCTTGGGGCCCTTGCCCTGGATCAGCACCGCGGTCTTCAGGTCGGTCGGGTCGGTGACGTTCGCCGGCGGGGTGATGTCGTCGGCCTTGGCGCCGTTGTCCTTCACCGCCGGGAAGTCGGCCGGCGGCGGGGTCACGTCGCCGCTCACCCGCGCGTTGGGGGCGCTCACCCGCTGGATGTCCACCACCATCACCAGGTCGTCCTTGGCGCCCAGGCCCAGCTGCGGGTTGCCCTGGTCACCGAAGGCCGCCGCCGGCGGGGCGACCACCAGCAGGCGGCTGCCCGCCTTGTGCCCCACCACCGAGGCGTCCAGCGCCGGGATCAGCTTGCCCAGGCCCGCCTGGAAGAGCTGCGGCTGGCCGCTGTCGTAGGAGCCCTGGATGTCCTTGCCGGTGGTCCAGTCCTTCAGCGTGAAGTCGGCGGTGATCCAGGAGCCCTTGTCCGCCTTGGCGCCGTCGCCCTCGGAGACCGCCTTGACCACGAAGCTGCCGTCCGACTGGCCCTGCGGCAGCGTGATGGTCGCCTTCTTGCCGAAGTCGCCGCTGATCTCGGGCAGCACCTTGGCGTCCGTCTTGATCGGCGGCACCGGCGGGGCGCTCGGCTGCGCGGGCGCGCTCGGGGCGCTGGTGGCCGAATCGGCGGCCTTGGTGGACTTGCTGTCCTGCCCCTTGGTCACCACGTACAGGCCCACGCCGCTGCCGACCAGCAGCACCGCCAGCACCACGCCCAGCACCACGCCGAGCTTGCCGCCGCTGCTGACGTTCTCGTAGTCCGCCTCGGAGAAGTCCTGCTTGCGCACGGTGGAGGCGAAGACCTGCGGCTCCTCCGGCTTGAGGCCCGGGGCCACCGGCGCCGACTGGCCGGGCGCGGCCCAGCCCGCCTGCTGCTTGAGAATCGACGGCGGGATCACGATGGACTCGCCGTCTCCCGGCAACGGGCCCCCGGGCCGGGGGGCCGCCGGGTCGGCGACCGCGCCACTCGCGGTGTCGGCCTCGCTCGGGCCCGTCGGATTCTCAGCCATGACTCCCCATCCTCGCCATCAGATCGCTCGCCAGATCGCTCGCCGCTGTGCGAATCGGCAGCAGTATGTCAGCTCACCCTGAGGACGGGCACTCACCGGGTGTCCATGACACACGGGGAACACTCGCCCGAAGGACAACGACCGCCACCGGCCCACCTCGACCACGGACTACACAGCTTCCAGGATGTCGATCACGAAAACCAGCGTCGAGTTCGCAGGGATACCGTTCTGTGCCTGGTCCTTGTACCCGAGCGCCGGCGGGACCACCAGCAGCACCTGGCTGCCCACGCTCTGGCCCACCAGTCCCTTGTCCCAGCCCTCGATCACGCTGCCGGTGCCGATCTGCAGGGCCTGCGCCCCGCCGTGGTTCCAGGAGCTGTCGAACTGCTGCCCGTTGCTGTAGAGCACCCCGGTGTACTGCACCAGCACCGTCTGGCCCGACTTCACCGGCTTGCCGTCGCCCTTGATCAGCACCGAGGTCTGCAGGTCGGTCGGCGCCGGCACGCCCTGCGGGATGGTGATCGTCGGGGCGGCCTTGCCGTTCTCCTTGACCTGCGGCAGGTTCGCCGGCGGCGGCGTGACCGTCCCGGTCACCACCGAGTCCTGCGGGACGTCCTCCAGGATGTCCAGCACGAAGACCACCGTGTCGCCCTTGCCGACCCCCAGCTGCGTGTTGCCCTGGTCGCCGAAGGCCGCCGCCGGCGGCGCGACCACCAGCATCCGGCTGCCCACCTTGTGGCCCACCACGCTCTGGTCGAAGGCCGGCACCAGCTGCCCGATCCCCGCCTGGTAGAGCTGCGGCTTGGACCCCGCGTCGTACGAGCTCGGCACGTCCTTGCCGGTGGTCCAGTTCTTCGCGGTGTAGTTCACCGTCACCCAGTCGCCGCGGTTGACGGTGGCACCCTCGCCCTCACTCACCGTGCTCACCACGAACTGGCCGCTGGGCTGCCCGGGCGGCAGCGTGATCACCGCCTTGCTGCCCACGTCCCCGCTCACCGTCGGCATCGGCGAGGCGGAGGCGACCGGACTGGGCACCGCCGGCGCGGAGCTCGTCGGCGCCGGCGAGGGGCCGCTCTTCACGGGCGAGCTGCTGCTGCAGGCCGCCAGCACCAGCATCGGCAGGACTACGAGCAGGCCGGCGGTCCGTCGCACGGGGTTCCTCACTGTCGGTCGAGCGGGGTCGAGCAGAAACGGGACGAGCTCGACCACCCTAGGCGCTGACCATGAGGGATAACGGGAAGGCGACGCGGACATGCGGCGGGGGAGGTGATCAATCACACGGATCGATCACCTCCCCCGGGAGGCGTTGGTGACGCGGCGTCACCGGCGCGGTGCCGGTGACGTTCCGTCGGCACGGTGGCGTCACATACCGGCGATCAGCTTCTCCACCCGCTCGTCCACCGAACGGAACGGGTCCTTGCAGAGCACCGTGCGCTGCGCCTGGTCGTTCAGCTTCAGGTGCACCCAGTCCACCGTGAAGTCGCGGCGCTGCTCCTGGGCCCGGCGGATGAAGTCCCCGCGCAGCCGGGCCCGGGTGGTCTGCGGCGGCACCGACTTCGCCTCGAAGGTCAGCAGGTCGGTGGTCACCCGCTTCGCCTGCCCCTTGTTCTGCAGCAGGTAGAAGAGCCCGCGGCGGCGGTGGATGTCGTGGTACGCCAGGTCGATCTGGGCGACCCGCGGGTTCGACATGCTCATCTGGTGCTTCTCGCGGTACCGCTCGATCAGCTGGTACTTCATGATCCAGTCGATCTCGGTGCCGACCTTGGCCAGGTCCTCGGTGCGCACCGCCTCCAGGGTGCGGCCCCACAGCTCCAGCACCCGGCCCACCGTGCCGGTGTTCAGCCCCTTGCGGTCGGCGAACTCCAGCGCCTTCTCGTAGTACTCCTCCTGGATCTCCAGGGCGCTCGCCTCGCGCCCGTTGGCGAGCCGGACCTGGTGGCGGCCGGTGAGGTCGTGGCTGACCTCGCGGATCGCCCGGATCGGGTTCTCCAGCGTCAGGTCACGCATCACCACGCCCGCCTCGATCAGGCGCAGCACCAGGTCGGTGGCGCCCACCTTCAGCAGGGTGGTGGTCTCCGACATGTTCGAGTCCCCGACGATCACGTGCAGCCGGCGGTAGCGCTCGGCGTCCGCGTGCGGCTCGTCGCGGGTGTTGATGATCGGTCGCGACCGGGTGGTCGCCGAACTGACGCCCTCCCAGATGTGCTCGGCCCGCTGGCTGACGCAGTAGACCGCGCCGCGCGGGGTCTGCAGCACCTTGCCCGCCCCGCAGATCAGCTGTCGGGTCACCAGGAACGGGATCAGCACGTCGGCCAGCCGGGAGAACTCCCCGTGCCGGGCCACCAGGTAGTTCTCGTGGCAGCCGTAGGAGTTGCCGGCGGAGTCGGTGTTGTTCTTGAAGAGGTAGACGTCCCCGGCGATGCCCTCCTCGTGCAGGCGCCGTTCGGCGTCCACCAGGAGGCCCTCGAGGATGCGTTCGCCCGCTTTGTCGTGCGTCACCAGTTCGGTGACGTCGTCGCACTCCGGAGTGGCGTACTCCGGATGCGAACCGACATCGAGATACAGGCGGGCGCCATTGCGCAGGAACACATTGCTGCTGCGGCCCCAGGAAACTACGCGGCGGAAGAGGTATCTGGCCACCTCGTCCGGAGACAGACGCCGTTGTCCCCGGAACGTACACGTGACGCCGTACTCGTTCTCCAGCCCGAAAATTCGGCGGTCCATGCATGGACTTTACGCTGCGCGGCCCGTTCTGAAACCGTTTCCGCTGCGCCAATCGGATCACGGATCCGGCGGCCCCGCCGCACGCGCCCGTGCCCGTGGGACACGGCGCGTCAGGCGCCGTGTCCCACGGGCACGGGTGGGGTCGGGGTCGGCTACTCGTCCGTGTCGGCCGCCTCCGGGGCGCTCGACCCGGTGCTCTCCGCGGCGGTCTCGCCGGCGCTCGACCCGGCGTCGGACGCGGCGGGGGCCGCGGCCTCCTCGTCGTCACCGGCGGCCGTCTCGTCGCCGCTCAGCAGGCGGCTGAGCTGGTTGCCCAGGATCCGCTTGAACTTGCGCTGCTGGGGCCGCTGGCGGTCCAGGACGGCCACCTCCAGCTGCTCCGGCGTCAGGGTGCGCGGCGATCCGCCGTTGGGGTCGCGCGCCAGCGACTCCACGGCCACCTTGAGCGCCTCCGCCAGGCTCAGGCCGGGCTGGTGGCGCGAGCCGAGGTAGGTGCCGATCGAGTCGGCGTTGCCGCCGACCACCACGGTGTTCTGCTCGTCCACCACCGAGCCGTCGGGGGTGAGCCGGTAGATCTGGTCGTCCTCGGTGGTGCGGCCGACCTCGGCGACGATCAGCTCCACCTCGTAGGGCTTCTCGCCGACCGAGGAGAAGATGGTGCCGAGCGTCTGGGCGTAGACGTTGGCCAGCCCACGGGCCGTCACGTCGGCCCGGTCGTAGGAGTATCCGCGCAGGTCGGCGTAGCGCACGCCGCCGATCCGCAGGTTCTCGAACTCGTTGTAGCGGCCGACGGCCGCGAAGGCGATCTTGTCGTAGATCTCGGAGACCTTGTGCAGCGCCCGGGAGGTGTTCTCGGCGACGAAGACGATGCCGTCGGCGTAGGTGAGCACGACCACGCTGCGGCCGCGCGCGATGCCCTTGCGGGCGTACTCCGCGCGGTCCGCCATGGCCTGCTGGGGCGAGACGTAGAACGGTGTGGACACCGGCGGTCGTCCCTTCTGGGGAGGTGGGGTGGCGGACTAGAGGAGCGGGGCCTGGGGACCGTCGGGGTGGCTGCGGCGGCCCTCCGTGATGGAGAGCGCGATGGCCGCCACCTCGTCGTCCGAGAGCCGGCGGAAGCCGTCCTCGGTGATCAGCGAGACGATCGGGAAGATCTTGCGGGCCAGGTCCGGACCGCCGGTGGCGGAGTCGTCGTCGGCCGCGTCGTAGAGCGCCTGGACCACCAGCGTGGCGGCCTGGTCGCCCGTCAGGTCACTGCGGTAGAGCTTCTTCAGCGAGCCGCGCGCGAAGACCGAGCCGGAGCCGGTGGCCGCGAAGCCGCGCTCCTCGGAGCGGCCGCCGGTGACGTCGTAGGTGAAGATCCGCCCGCGTCCGAGGTCGAGGTCGTAGCCCGCGAAGAGCGGGACCACGGCCAGGCCCTGCATCGCCATGCCCAGGTTGCCCCGGATCATGGTGGTCAGCCGGTTGGCCTTGCCCTCCAGCGAGAGCACGGTGCCCTCGATCTTCTCGTAGTGCTCCAGCTCCAGCTGGAAGAGCCGGACCATCTCGACGGCCAGGCCCGCGGTGCCGGCGATGCCCACCGCGCTGTACTCGTCGGCCGGGAAGACCTTCTCGATGTCGCGCTGGGCGATCACGTTGCCCATGGTGGCCCGGCGGTCACCGGCGATCACCACGCCGCCGTCGAAGACCGCCGCGACGATCGTGGTCCCGTGCGGCGCCTCGATGGTCAGCCCCTGCGGCAGGTCCCGCCCGCCGGGCAGCAGCTGCGGCGAGTGCTCCGCCAGGAAGTCGATGAACGACGAGGATCCGGGGGTGAGGAAGGCAGCCGGCAGACGCCCGGTGCCACGAGTGTTGGCTTCCACACGATTCCTTCCAGGTAGTCGGCAGCCCGCCGGAGCGCGTCGGGACTGTCCCTCATCTGCCCCGGCGCCGCGTTGCAAGCGAAGCAGAGGATGCCACGGACCCTACCCGTTTCATGGTCGTGATCCACATGTTCGGCGGATTTCACCGCACGGATCACGCGGGCCGTGCGCGGGCCCCGGGGAGGGGCCGTGACGCAGGCCCGGCGGGGTCGCGACCCCGCCGGGAAATGCGGAATTCCCGGCCCGGTGCCATTCGGCGCGCGTCGTGGTCGAGTCCACACTTCGCACACCCATGGACGGGGCTGCAGGCGTGCCGGAGCACACCTGCAGCCCGTTCCAGCTGAGCCGGTCGGAAATTCCTACTGGCCGCCCTTTTGCACGAATCCCCTGACGAAATCCTCGGCATTCGACTCGAGGACCTCGTCGATCTCGTCGAGTACCGCGTCGACGTCGTCGCCCAGCTTCTCCTGGCGCTCCTTGAGCTCCTCGGACTGCTGGGCCTCCGCGGCCTGCTCCTCGACCTCTTCGGACGAGCGGTTCGCCCGCTGCTGGCCGCCGCCGGTGTCCTTGGTCGCCATGTCCCTCACCCCGCTCGCATTCGTCTGGCACGGTTGGTCCGGGCTTGCTGCCCAGAACCCTATACACCGGGTGGCGACTGGCGCTGCCCGTTTGCACGGCGTCCGCGGAGGTGCCGCGGACGCCTGAGTTCGCCGATGGTCCGTCCACTCTGTTCAACGTCGGGACGTCACCTGGATGATTCCCCGTCAGCGGGGTGTTCACCCGTGGTGATCGACTCGTGACCCGTGGCTAGCCGCCGGAGAGCACCCGGACCAGGTCCTCGGCGGTGCGGCAGCGGTCGAGCAGCTCCTTGACGTGGTTGCGGGTGCCGCGCAGCGGCTCCAGGGTCGGGACCCGCTGGAGCGAGTCGCGGCCCGGCAGGTCGAAGATGACCGAGTCCCAGGAGGCCGCCGCGACGTGCTCGGCGTACTGCTCCAGGCAGCGCCCGCGGAAGTAGGCCCGGGTGTCCTCCGGGGGCTTGTGGACGGCCCGCAGCACCTCCTCCTCGCTCACCAGCCGCTCGAAGCGGCCGCGCGCGACCAGCCGGTTGTACAGGCCCTTCTCGGCCCGCACGTCGCTGTACTGCAGGTCCACCAGGTGCAGCCGCGGGTTGTCCCAGTCCAGGCCGTCGCGCTGCCGGTAGCCCTCCAGCAGCTCCTTCTTGGCGATCCAGTCGAGCTGCTTGGACAGGCTCATCGGGTCCCGCTCGAGCCGGCCCAGCACGTCCTCCCAGCGGGCCAGCACGTCCATGGTCTGCTCGTCGGCGGAGTGGCCGTAGCGGTCCTCGACGTACTTGCGGGCCAGTTCGCAGTACTCCATCTGGAGCTGGACAGCGGTGAGCTTGCGACCGCCACGCAGCGTGATCAGGTACTGCAGCGAGGGGTCGTGGGAGACCCGGTGCAGGGTGCGCACCGGCTGGTCGATCGCCAGGTCGACCGCGATGAACCCCTCCTCGATCATCGCCAGCACCAGCGAGGTGGTGCCGAGCTTGAGGTAGGTGGAGATCTCCGAGAGGTTCGCGTCACCGATGATCACGTGCAGCCGGCGGTACTTCTCTGCGTCGGCGTGCGGCTCGTCGCGGGTGTTGATGATCGGCCGCTTGAGGGTGGTCTCCAGGCCGACCTCGACCTCGAAGTAGTCGGCGCGCTGGCTGATCTGGAAGCCGTTGGCGGAGCCGTCCTGGCCGATCCCGACCCGGCCGGCGCCGGTGACCACCTGGCGCGAGACGAAGAAGGGGGTCAGGTGGCGGACGATGTCGGCGAACGGGGTGGCCCGCTGCATCAGGTAGTTCTCGTGGGTGCCGTAGGAGGCGCCCTTGTTGTCCGTGTTGTTCTTGTAGAGGTGGATGGTCTGCCCGTTCGGCAGTTCCAGGGCGCGGGCTGCCGCCTCGGCCATCACCCGCTCGCCGGCCTTGTCCCAGAGCACGGCGTCGCGCGGGTTGGTCACCTCGGGCGAGCTGTACTCGGGGTGCGCGTGGTCGACGTAGAAGCGGGCGCCGTTGGTGAGGATGATGTTGGCCAGGCCGATGTCCTCGTCGGTGAGCTGGCTGGCGTCCGCCACCTCGCGGGCGAGGTCGAAGCCTCGGGCGTCCCGCAGCGGGTTCTCCTCCTCGAAGTCCCAGCGGGCGCGGCGCGCCCGGTGCATCGCCGCCGCGTAGGCGTTGACGATCTGGGACGAGGTGAGCATGGCGTTGGCGTTGGGGTGCCCGGGCACGGAGATCCCGTACTCGGTCTCGATGCCCATCACGCGCCTTACGGTCATGCGGCCCTCCTTGCCCGTCGCCCCGCCCCGAGCGGGCGGGACACCGACGTCCCTGCTGGTGGCACCGCACCCGGACGGACCTGGGTCCGCCGGCTGCGGGTCGTGCCTGGCGCGCTGCGGGCGAGCCCGCAGCGCCCCCGCGGGCGTCCGCGGCACCCGCCGCCGCAGACGCGCCGTCCGGCCGGCGGACCCGCGGGGACCGCCGGCCGGACGGGGTGGCGCAACGCTCCGCCGGTCCGGTGCCGGACTACAGGTACTGCCCGGTGTTGGCGACGGTGTCGATCGAGCGGCCCGACTCGGCACCCTGCTTGCCGGTGACCAGGGTGCGGATGAAGACGATCCGCTCGCCCTTCTTGCCGGAGATCCGGGCCCAGTCGTCCGGGTTGGTGGTGTTGGGCAGGTCCTCGTTCTCCTTGAACTCGTCCACGCAGGCGGCGAGCAGGTGGGAGACGCGCAGACCGCGCTGGCCGTGGTCGAGGAAGTCCTTGATGGCCATCTTCTTGGCCCGGTCCACGATGTTCTGGATCATGGCGCCGGAGTTGAAGTCCTTGAAGTAGAGGACTTCCTTGTCACCGTTGGCGTAGGTGACCTCCAGGAAGCGGTTGTCCTCGCTCTCGGTGTACATCCGCTCCACCACCGCCTGGATCATGGCGGCGACGGTGCCCTCCAGCGAGCCCTCGTGCTCCTTGAGGTCGTCCGGGTGGAACGGCAGCGTGTTCTTGAGGTACTTGGAGAAGATGTCCTTGGCCGCCTCGGCGTCCGGACGCTCGATCTTGATCTTGACGTCGAGCCGGCCCGGGCGCAGGATCGCCGGGTCGATCATGTCCTCGCGGTTGGAGGCGCCGATCACGATGACGTTCTCCAGCCCCTCCACGCCGTCGATCTCGGCGAGCAGCTGGGGGACGATGGTGTTCTCCACGTCCGAGCTGACGCCCGAGCCGCGGGTGCGGAAGAGCGACTCCATCTCGTCGAAGAAGACGATGACGGGCGTGCCCTCGCTGGCCTTCTCACGCGCCCGCTGGAAGACCAGGCGGATCTGCCGCTCGGTCTCGCCGACGTACTTGTTGAGCAGCTCGGGACCCTTGATGTTGAGGAAGTAGCTCTTGCCCTGGGGGCGGCCGGTGACCTCGGCCACCTTCTTGGCGAGCGAGTTGGCGACCGCCTTGGCGATCAGCGTCTTGCCGCAGCCGGGCGGGCCGTAGAGCAGGACGCCCTTGGGCGGGCGCAGCTCGTACTCCTTGAAGAGGTCGGCGTGCAGGTAGGGCAGCTCGACCGCGTCGCGGATCTGCTCGATCTGGTTGGCGAGACCGCCGATCTGGCGGTAGTCGATGTCGGGGACCTCCTCGAGGACGAGCTCCTCGACCTCCGACTTCGGGACGACCTCGTAGACGTAGCCGGAGCGCGGCTCCATCAGCAGGGCGTCGCCGGGTCGCAGCGTGACGTCGCGCAGCGGCTCGGCGAGCCGGACCACCCGCTCCTCGTCGGTGTGTCCGGTGACCAGGGCGCGCTCGCCGTCCTCGAGGATCTCCTTGAGGGTGACGATGTCGCCGATGGACTCGAAGGCGAAGGCGTCGACGATGTTGAGCGCCTCGTTCAGGAGGACTTCCTGGCCCCGGCGCAGTTCGTCGAGTTCGAGCGTGGGGCTGACGTTGACGCGCAGCTTGCGGCCGCCGGTGAAGATGTCGGCCGTACCGTCCCCGTTCTGGCTGAGGAAGGTGCCGAATCCGGCGGGGGGCTGGGCGAGCCGGTCCACTTCCTCCTTGAGGGCCACGATCTGGTCGCGAGCCTCGCGCAGGGTGGATGCGAGCCGTTCGTTCTGGGCGGTCACGCCGGCCAGATTGGTCTGGAGCTCGACGATCCGGTCCTCGAGAACTCTCGAAGAGCGCGGGGAGTCGGCCAGCTTGCGACGCAGCACGGCGATCTCCTGCTCGAGGTACGAGACCTGTGCGGCCTCGTCGGAACCACGGGCGGGCTTGCCGGCACTGCGGTTGTAGTCGTCATCGTGGGCTGCCACGGTCCTCACCTCCTCCTGGGGAGCGGGATGCTTCCAGACCCTACCTGGACCAGGGGCTGTGTAAACCCCTAGATCAAGAAAGACGGAAGGGGTGTGTCCGATCTTCACCCGTGTGTGCTTCCCCTCTGACAGGGAGATACCCACCGCACACCCTCGGAAAGCGGCCGGATGTAGGGTCGGGTGAGTCAATACCCGATCGTGACCGTTCCTCCTGGACGGATCGTCGGACAACCGGACAGAAACGGCAGGAGCAGATGTCAGGGACCAGTGCGGCGGCGGCCGGCGAGCCGCTCGAGGTGTGGATCGATCAGGACCTGTGCACCGGCGACGGGATCTGCGTGCAGTACGCGCCCGAGGTCTTCGAACTGGACATCGACGGGCTCGCCTATGTGAAGGGCGCCGACGACGAGTTGCGCCAGCAGCCGGGCGACACCGCGCCGGTGCCGCTGACGGTGCTTCAGGACGTGGTGGACTCCGCGAAGGAGTGCCCGGGCGACTGCATCCACGTGCGCCGGGTCAGCGACCGGGTCGAGGTCTTCGGGCCGGACGCCGACTGAACAGCGCCACCGCGGTACTGGTGCCCCGTCAGGCCGTGGCCGACGGGGCACTGGTCTGGGTGCGGCCGTACGAGGTGCCCTGGCGGGCCCAGTTGAGGTTCACCCTCAGGTCGGGGCAGCAGCGGGGTATGTCGGCGGTGGAGTAGCCCTGGGCGCTGGCGGTGAGGGTCCCGTCGCTGCGCAGCGCGAGGCGGGTCACGTTCAGGCCCTCCTGCCACGTCAGCAGCGTGTCGCGCACCACGGGCCGCCCGTCGGGGCCGGCGCCGAGCAGGAAGACGCCGTCGGGGGCGGTGCCGCTGCCCGCGGTGCAGTGCGCGGCGACCACGGTGCTGGGGGTGCCGTCGCCGAGGTCGGCCGCGAAGCTGATCGCGACGGTGACCGGCAGCGGGCCGCAGTCCAGCGGCAGCTGGGCGCGGGCCGGGTCGGGGGCGCCCGCGGCGGGCAGCGCCCGGGGGGCGCTCGGGGTCTTCGGGGCGCCGGAGGCGACGGTGCGCACCGCGGGGGCGGCGGGCAGCGGGGCGGCC